>DASVSS010000030.1:0-5603 GCA_036387945.1 Tepidisphaeraceae bacterium
TCGACTGCGTCGTGATCGGCTCCGGCCCCGCCGGGCAAAAGGCGGCCATCCAGGCCGCCAAGATCGGCAAGCGCGTGTGCGTGATCGAGAAAGCCGCCGCCCTCGGCGGGGCCGCAGTCAACACCGGCACGATCCCCAGCAAGGCCCTGCGCGAAGCGGTGCTGCACCTCACCGGCACCGGCCGCCGCGGGCTGTTCGGCGAGAACTCGCGGATGAAACGGCAGATCACGATCGACGACCTGATCTACGTCAGCCAGCGCGTGATCCACCACGAGATCGAGCTCGTCCGCGAATACCTCCAGCGCAACGACATTGAGTTAATGAGCGGCGAAGCCCGGTTCGAATCGCCCAACCGCGTGCAGGTGGTCGCCAAGGGCGGCGACACCGAGCAGCTGACGGCCGACAAGTTCTTCATCGCCATCGGCACGCGGCCGGCGAAGCCCGACAACGTGCCGTTCGACGACAAAAGCGTCTTCTGCAGCGACGGGTTGCTGAAGATCGGCGAACTGCCCAAGAGCATGATCGTCGTCGGCGCCGGCGTGATCGGCACCGAGTACGCCTGCATGATTGCGGCCCTGGGCGTGAAGGTGACGCTCGTCGACAGCCGCAACGAAGTGCTCGGATTCCTCGACCGCGAGATCGCCGAAGCCCTGATGTACCAGATGCGCCGCGCCGGCATCACGCTGCGCCTGGGCGAGAAGGTGGCGCGGATCGAGAAGATCGAAGCGGGCCTGGGGTACAACCAGCCGCTGGTGATGGCGGTGCTGGAATCGGGCAAAACGCTGCGGTCGCAGACGCTGCTTTACGCCGTCGGCCGCCAGGGCACGACCAGCGCCCTCCAGGCCGACCGCGCCGGCATCGACGCCGACGACCGCCAGCGCCTGCACGTCAACGAGTTTTACCAGACGAACGTGCCGCACATCTACGCCGTGGGCGACGTGATCGGCTTCCCCGCCCTGGCCAGCACGGCGATGGAGCAGGGCCGCCTCGCGGCGTGTCACGCGTACGGGCAACCGACCAACTCCGTGCCCGAGCTGTTCCCGCTGGGCATTTACGCGATCCCCGAAGTGAGCATGGTCGGTCGCACCGAAGGGCAGCTCACCGCCGCGGGCATCCCGTACGAGGCGGGATTGGCCGAATACCGCGAGCTGGCGCGTGGCCAACTGCTCGGCGACGAGGACGGCATTCTCAAATTGCTCATCCACCAGGACACCCACGAAATCCTCGGCGTCCACGTCATCGGCACCGGCGCGACCGAGCTCGTGCACATCGGCCAGGCCGTGATGGCGTACAAGGGCACCGTCGATTTCTTCATCAACAACGTCTTCAACTGGCCGACGCTGGCCGAGGCGTACAAGGTGGCGGCGCTGAATGGCCTGAACAAGCTGCGGCACGTCTGAGACCGACTATGTGCCGGCCGCCGGCAGATCAAGCATCGTGCGCAGGCCCGGCGTCAGCGACGCCGCCTGCCCCGCGGCGCGCACGAGCCGCGCGGCGGCGGCTTCGATGGAGTCGGCGGCGGGCAGCGGCAGCGGCAGCGGCGCGGCATCGCCGGCGCCGCGCGTGAGGATGACCGACTGGCTGCCGTCGCCGATGGGGCTGGCCTCGACGGCGCACTCGATCGTCAGCCCTTCGACGGCCACGCGGCCGACCGCGCGCACCGCCATGACGTTGGTCGCGGCGTCGGTGACGGGGGCGACGTCGACGGCCACTTCGTTGTGCATGGGATGACGGCCCAGCGCCTGTGACAGCAGCGTGGTCAGCTCGGCGACGCCGACGAAGTCGACGGTCTTGGCGCGGTAAAGCGTTTTCCACTTCGCCAGCGCAACGCCGATCCCCAGCCGCTGCCAGACCGCCAGGCGGCAGTGATCGGGACCGAGGCCCACGGCAAGGCGAATGCCGGCGAGACCGGCCCCGTCCCGCGACGCGCCCGTCGCCGGCGACTGCGCCGCCAGCATCGCCAGCGCCTCGGCGCCCGCCCCGCCGACGCCGACCAGGGCCACGCCGGCGCGCACCGCCTCGGTTGCCAGCACGTCGGCGAGGTGTGGGTGATTGAACCACGGCCACGCCATCTGCTCGCACGCGGCCACGACGTGCATGCCGCGGCCCATGAAGCCGCGGAGCGTGGGCGCGAGGCGATCGAGATGCGCCTCGGCCGAGACGACGACGACACCGCTGTCGGGATCGACGTCGTCGACGCGCGTGGCGGGGCGCGGCAACCCCAGTCGCCTGGCGACGGCCGCGGCAAGGGCATCGGTCCCGAAGGCATGGACGTGAGAGCGCATCGCGTGAGCCTATTCGCCCCGCCGCCGCAGGCAACCGTGAGCGCGAATTAACCCCCTCGGCATTGGCGGCGTGCGAAAACGCCCTATCATTCCCCGGACACTGAACATGACCGCCTCCCAACCCCCGACCCACCCACTTTCCGCCGCCGACGAAGACGCACAGGGCGAGGTTTCAAGCCGCCGGCTGTTCATCACGCTCGCGCTGGTTCTGGTCGTGAGCATGGTTCTGGCGGCGACGATGGGCAACGAAGTCCTGCGGATCAACCGCCAGCACAGCGATCTGTACGACACGCGCGGGCACCTTGATAACTTTTTCAAGCTCCTCTGCGACGCCGAAACGGGCCAGCGCGGGTACCTGCTCGTCGGCGGGCCGAAATACCTCGAGCCCTTCACCGCCGCCGAGGGCCGCCTGGCGACCGAGCGCGCGGCGCTGATCGCCGAGGCCGACGCCGGGCGGATCGAGCGGCATGAGCTCGACGCCCTGTTCGCCGCCGCCGACCGCAAGATGGACGAACTGCGGCAGACGATCCGGCTCTACGACACCCAGGGGCCGGCGGCGGCGATGGAAGTCGTGCGCACCGATACCGGCCGGCGTGTCATGGACGAAGTCCGCCTGCACACGCAGACGATCATGCGCACCATCGCCGAGCGCCGCGCCGAGCTGCAGCGCCGCCGCGACTCCTTCAGCCACGCGCGCACGGTGCTGTTCGTCGCCGTGACGCTCGTCAACGTCCTGTGCCTGTACCGCGCGTTCCGCCTGCTGAAGAAACAGGCCGCCCGCCGCCGCCGCGCCGCGGCCGACCTGGCGCGGCAGACGCACCTGCTGGACACGACGCTGCGCAGCATCGGCGACGGCGTGATCGTCGCCGACACCGACTGCCGAGTGACATTCATCAACCCTGTCGCCGCCAAGCTCTGCGGGTGGGACGCCGCTGAAGCGACGGGGCGGCGCTGCGAAGAGGTGTTCCGCATCGTCTCCGAAGAGACGCGGCAGGTCGTCGAAAACCCCGTCGAAAAAGTCGTCCGCACCGGCACCACCGGCAGCCTGGCCGATCACACGCTGCTCGTGCGGCGCGACGGCACGGAAATTCCCATCGACGACAGCGGCGCGCCGATCCGCGACGAGCACGGGGTCCTGCACGGCGTGGTGCTGATCTTCCGCGACTTCACCGAGCACAAGAAGACCGAAGCCGCCCTGCAGCAGGCCCGCGCCGCGGCCGAGGCCGCCAGCCGGGCGAAGGACAACTTCCTCGCCACGCTCAGCCACGAACTGCGCACGCCGCTGACGCCGGTGATGATGACGCTCAGCGCCTGGGAAGCCGACGACACGCTCAAGGCCGGCACCGCCGACGAAGTGCGCATGATGCGGCGGAACCTTGATCTCGAAGCGCGGCTGATCGACGACCTGCTCGATCTCACCCGCATCATCCGCGGCAAGATGCACATCAAGCTCGAGCGCGCCGACGTCAACGCGCTCGTGGCGGCAGCGGAGCAGATGTACGAGAACGATTTCCGCAGCAAGCGCGTGAGCGTCGACGTGCGGCTCGACGCCCGCGAGTCGTTCGCGCTGATCGACCCGGCCCGGTTCCAGCAGGTGCTCTGGAACGTGCTCAAAAACGCGATGAAGTTCACGCCCGCCGGCGGTAAGATCCGCGTCCTCACCGAGCAGAACGACGGACGCCTGCGGGTGACGGTCACCGACACGGGCATCGGCATGTCACCCGAGTTGCTCGCCCGCCTGTTCCGCCCGTTCGAGCAAAGCGACGAGCTGCGCGTGCGCCGCCAGGGCGGGCTGGGCCTGGGCCTGGCGATCGCCAAGGCGCTGATCGAGCGGCAGAACGGCACGATCACCGCCCACAGCGCGGGGGTGGAGAAGGGATCGACGTTCGTGATCGAAGTCCCTTCCGCCGGCGGCGCCCCGGCCGACACGGGCGCTCCTGCCCAAACGCCCGACCGCCCCGCCGCCGGCACGCGGCTGCTGCTGGTCGAAGACCATGCCGACACGGCGCTGGCGCTGTCGCGCTTGTTGCGCAAGAACGACTACGAAGTGCTAATCGCCGGCAGCGTCGCCGAGGCCGCCGACGTGAGCGACCGCGAAACGGTCGATCTGCTGCTAAGCGACGTCGGCCTGCCCGACGGCACGGGCGTGGACGTCGTCAAACGCTTCCGCGAAAAATCCGCCGCCCCGGCGATCGCCCTCACCGGCTATGGCATGGAAGACGACGTGCAGATGTGCCTCAAGGCCGGCTTCACGCTGCACATGACCAAGCCGGTAAACTTCACGAAACTCCTCGAGACCATCCGCACGCTCATCAGTCTGCGGGCTTAAGACGCACGCTCCGCTCATCGTGGGGTGGGCGTCCCGCCCGCCAGAAAAATGATTCGTACCCCGGCCGGTGGGACACCCGCCCCACGGATCGAAACGTCAACGAACGTCCGGACACGCCAGCACGACGAAGAAAGTTTCACCCCGGCCGGCGCATCCGGAACAACTCGGTGACTTCGACGTAATCGGCGGCATACCCGCAGCGGGCGATGGTGCGGGCCTTTGTCATGTCGAACAGGCCGTTGACGAGGCACGACCGCGCGACGTGCACGCCGACCACTTGGCCGAGGATGAGCGTGTTGGCGGTCGGGCGGCCGTTGAGGTCCTTGATGGGGACGACGTCGGTCACGCGGCACTCCAGCGCCGCCGGCGACGCCGCGACGCGCGGCGGCTTCACCACCCGGCACGGCGCCGCGGCAAGGCCGGCGGCTTCCATCTCGTCGACCCCGCGCGGGAACGCGCCGGACGTCAGACTCATCGCCTCGGCCAATGGCCGGGTGGCGAGGTTGAAGACGAACTCGCCAGTCTCTTCGGCATTGGAATGGCTGTCCTTGCGCGAGAAACTCGAAAAGCCAATGATCGTCGGCTGCTCGGCCATGGCGTTGAAGTAGCTGTAGGGCGCGAGGTTCACGCGGCCAAGACGGTCGATCGTACTTACCCACCCGATCGGCCGCGGCGCGATGATCGCCTTGATCGGATCGTGCGGCAGACCGTGACCGTCGCCGGGCTCATAAAAGTGGAAGTCGTCCATGCCGGGCATCGTACCGTGCGGCAGGGCCGAGAACGGGAAATGAATGCAAAGACGCCAGGACGCTAATGAAATACTGAGAAGAAGGATGAACGCAGAGGCGCGGAGGCCGCGGAGAAGAAAAGAGTCAGCCGCGAATGGACACGAATGTCACGAATAAGAAAAGCCGTGGTCTTCATTCGTGTTGGCTCGTGTCCATTCGTGGCTGACTCTTTGCCTTCCCTCTTTGTATTTCCTCTCGGCG
>DASVSS010000031.1:0-12611 GCA_036387945.1 Tepidisphaeraceae bacterium
ACACGCCGCAATTCTGGCGGTGAGGAGCAAGCATTAGCCAACGCACGCACGATCGCCGGCTATGATCTTCTTATGCCCGACCTTGACCCGCCGCCTGAGTCCTCCCCCGTCGCCGTGCCCTACGCCGCTGGCGACACGCCCCAACCGGGCGAGGCTGCGGACGTTGATCGCCACCACGACAAAGAGCGGCAGAAGTTCGACAACAACGCGCTCTACATGTTCAGTGTGCTTGCCTACATCGCCGCTGCGCCGTTCATCGCCGCGGCGCTGCTCGGGGTGGTGGCCCTCGTGCGATCGCCCAACTCGGTGATGGTGGCGGGGATGCTGTGCGCGATCGCGATGAGTTACGCGCTTGTCCGCGTTGCACGCCGGCTGTGGGTCCTCGCTCGGTCGAAGGCCCCCACCGACGCACAGCGCCTGCCGATCTGATCCCCCGGCGCACGGACGTTTTTCTACTTCGTCGCGATGATGCCGCAGAAGTTGTACCACTTGAAGAACACGTCGACGTGGCGGAAGCCGACTTCCAGCAGCAGCTCGCGGTTCTCTTCCAGGCGGTACGGCACGAGCACATTCTCCAGCGCCTCGCGCTTCTGCGCGATCTCCATCTCGCTGTAGCCGTTGCGCGCCTTGAGTTCGTAGTAGTGCTTGATGAACAGGCGGTTGAACGTCGAATTCTCGCCGAGGACTTTCTCGACCACGAGAAAACAGCCGCCCTCGGCCAGCCCCGCGTGGATCGAGCGGAGCAGTCGCTCGCGGTAGAGCGGGCGGATGAACTGCAGCGTCAGGACCATCATTACCACCGATGCGTTGGTGATCTCGACGCCGCGGTTGAGGTCTTCGGCGCGTAAATCGTAGGGGAACCCGAACCCCGCGGCCTCGAGCTTCCGGCGGCCTTTATCGAGCATCTCCGGCGAGCTGTCGACGCCGACGAATCGCACGTCCGTGCCGGGCGCCAGCATCGTTTTCATGCCCAGGAACGGGTTGCACGTCGAGCACCCCAGGTCGTACACGTTCGTGCCGGGGGACGCGAAATCGACCGCCAGCTCCGCCGTCATCCGCTGGATCTCGGCGTAGAACGGCACCGATCGGCTCACCATGTCGTCGAAGACGGCCGTAACCTCTGTGTTGAAGCTGAAGTCGTCGACCCGCGGCTTGGGGGCGGCAAAGACTTTGTCCTCTTCCGGCAACGGTTCATTGTTGGGCGATCGGCCCGACTCGGTTTTGGGGTCGTTCATAAAGTCTCTCCGTCGCGGCCGCGCGGCTTGCCCTAGTATGGGCAAGCGAGAGTCCGTCGCGAATCCCGACGCCGCCCGTTTGACGGTAGCCGGGCTGATCACGATTATCCTGCAGAGCTTCGTTTTGGTGTTCAAGAGGTGCGGATTGAACTTTTTCCGAAAATCCGCGTTGCGGCTCCGCTGGGCCCTGACGAGCTTGCGCGACTGGTCGGACTACCGCAAGCACCAGGCGGCGTTCCTCGCCAAGGCCCGCGATACGACGGTGAAGCGGATCGAGTCGCCCCTCGGCGAACGCACCCGGCACGTCTACCAGATCGCCGGCAGCGCAACGCTGACGACCTTCCAACTGCACCAACGGCACGGGATCATCGAATGCCTGTACCCCTCAAAACTCACCAGCCTGTTGGACATCGGCTGCTGCCGCGGCTGGTTCGTCATCAAGGCCGCCGAACGGCCCGAGTGCGAGCGGGCGACCGGCATCGACGTCGTCCCCGGCTTCATCGACGCCGCCAACGAAGCCAAGGCCGCCCTCGGCCAGGACAAGGCGGATTTCCACTACGCCTTCCTCGACGACCTGATCGCCGACCCGCGGAAATTCCGCACGCCCTATCAAACACTCATCCTGCTCAACACCTATCACTATATGTACTGGGGCAGCGCCTATTCGCCCCGGCACTGGGCCGATCATGATTACCTGCTGCGCTCCCTCGCCGCCGTCTGCACCGACCGGATGATCTTCATGGGCCCCCTCGAAGTCGACGAGTGCCCTGCCGACATCGCCGAGCGCGCCAAGGCCCACCCCGACTGGGGCGCAGCCTATACGACGGCAACCTTCATGGACGTCGCGTCCCGCTATTTCCACGTCACCCACCACAGCAACATGGGCGAGCGGCCCGTCTACGTCCTTACCCGCAAAACGAGCCCGGCCTGACAACCCCGCAACGCGCAAAGAACGCCGAAGACACCGGTCATGTAAGCCCCAAGCAGCGGAACGATGATGGCCAGCAGGCGCAGGCCATTCCAAGCCGCATCTAAAGACAACGCCCTGCGTGCCAGCCCGAGGCCTGCCGCCCCGCTCACGGCACCGAACACGGCCGCGATCAACGGCAGTCGGGACGGCGACGGCTAGGGTCGCGCGAATTCCAACTTCACCGGGGCCGGTCGTTCATCCAGTGGCCACTACGAAAGTGTCCAGACTACTTAATGCGCGCCCTTGTACGGCTTGCCGATCGAGTTCCCTCCGGCGTCGGGGAACTGTGAGTTCGTCTTACTCCACGGCTCGTCGGGCACGAGGCCGTAGTCGCCGCTTCGGAGGTCCTTGTACTTGCGGTACTCCCCGTGGCCGTCGAAGAAGACCAGGTTCGACCCGTCATTGTGGGCGTTGGCGTAGTTCTCAACGCCGTCGATGAACTGGTGCCACTGTTGGTAGTTGTGGTAACCCGGTTTGGCCAGGGGGAAGTAGGAGTAGTTGATCCCGTAGAAATCGCCCGGGTACGAGCGGGTCGGGCGGCAGAAGACGGCGTTCGACCGGCTTGCCGACTCATGCAAAAGAATGACTTGGCTCGACCGCCGCAGCGACGAAGCCCGCCGCCCCAGGCAGAAGCCGTTTGCGAGGTAGTTTGTGTCGCTGACGGCCGTCGGGGCGTACCCGTACGCGGCCATCGTCCCCTCCAGTTCCCGCGTGACGCTCGGGCAGTGGAACGCCTTGGCCTTAGGCAACGCCGCGGTCAGAAAGTTGGCCGCCCCGTTGGGCGCCCCCCACATGGTCGGCGGGTAGGCGTCGGGCTCGGCGTAGTTGTAGACCGTATAGATCGTCGGCGGCATCCAGCCGTTGCTCTGCGCGACGTACACCGCCAGCCCCTGCGCGACCTGCCGCAGGTTGCTCAGGCACGTCGCCCGCCGTGCGGCCTCCCGCGCCAGGTTGAGCGCGGGGAGCACGATGGCGATCAGGACCGCAATGATCCCGATCACCACCAGCAGTTCGACGAGCGAAAATGCGCGACGATCGGTCTGGGACATGGTCGCCCGCCGGTGTGGGACTAAAGAGCGGCCCGACGCCGCCGCGCGAGCAGGCCGAGGGAGGCGGCGCCGAGCAAGGTCAGGCCCGCGGGTTCGGGGACGAGCGTGCTGTCCAGCACGTAGTAGAGGGGCGCGATCTTGGAGGCCGCACCGCCCGAATAGCTCAACGCAGTCGGGTTCCGCTGCAACGCTTGTTCGGTCGAGGTGCCCGCGCCGCCCGCCCAACGCCAACTGCTGCCCGACTTGACGCCGAACCCGTCGATCGTGTCCGCCCTGACGGAGAACCAGTAGCGCTCGCCGCCGGTGAGGTTAACGGCGTCGGCGAGGTTTGCGCTGAAATCGTAGGCGGGAACGGCACCGCCGGTAGTTTCCGCCGGCGTGTTGCCGACGAACTTGATTGACGTCGGATCGAGCTCGACCGACTCGTCGAGCAGGACGTCATCCATGTCCGGGAAACCGAGCCCCAAGTTGCCGGCTTCGTCGTTGCCGTAGAGTTTTAGGTCGAACTTCAGCTTCGCGCCCGGCGGGAGGGCGCCGTTGAGGTAGTGTCCACGCCAGGTGATGCTGCGGACGATACCTCCCTAGGCAAGGCCGAGCGTGAAGTCGTCAGCGAACCGGCCCCCGCTGGGCGAGCCGATGTCCGACATTGCGAAGGCCCTCGTGAGGGCGGGGGCTTGGGAGTAGACAGCGGCGCTCGCGACGGGCGCGGGCGCGAGGACGACGAGCGTGGCGGCGACAATGGCGGCGGGTGCGAGGTGCATGGAGCATTCCCTTGGTTCGTGCGAAGTGAGCAGTGGGCATCAGGCGGTACGCCGCCCGTGGCCGAATGAGTGGTGTGTTTGCCCCCGATCAGCGGGGAAGCGTAGCCGAAAATTGCCCGCTCACAGGACGGCAGTGGCACGGACGAAGGCCCAACGGTTGCACGACCGGCACCCCCGGCGGTCTGTTCCGATTGTGCGCGCGTATCGAGGGATCGACCGACGCCGGACGGCACTTGCCGGTGCAACCGAAGTATCGAAGCGATTCGCCGGCGGAGGCGACTGAGCCGAACGTGATCAGCCGGTGCCGAGACGGCCATGGCCATCTTTAAACACAGTTCCAAGGGCTCATCCAGGCCCCGGGTCTCGCTCCATGGCCGAAGTTTTTTCACAACCTGCGGGCAAGTCATCAGACTGCGCTCGCTGAATGCTTTCCTGGCCGCGTCGTGTGCGGATGGATCGGGAATAGCGAGGACGTCGCGAGGGCGCATTACCTGCAGATCACCGACGACCACTTCAAAAAGCCCGTGCGGGGTCCCGAGACAAAAGCGATGCAAAATCCGACGCCGCAAGCGGCGGCAGCGGGCCGAAATGCGCCCCAACGGTCAACGGCGAACTTCAAAGGCGACGTAAACAATGCACGATCGCCTGGCATTACGGCGTTTCCAGTGGGCCCCCTGGGATTCGAACATCCGTAGATAATCAGCCATTTCCACGCGACAGCGGGGCGGGTGGCGCGAAATCCGGCGCACGCGGCGACGATCCCGCCCGCGACGGCCTCCCCGACGGCCAGCGGCTCGACGCCGCGCTGACCACGATCCGCCATCAAACCGACCGAATGATCCGCCGCCACCGTGGCGACGCGGAGTAGCCCGCGCACATGCCGGCGGGTGCCGGCGGTGCCGTTTCCTCTTTTTGGAGTTGCCCAATGACAGACCCCTACGCCGCCCTCGTCCGGACCCGTTCGGACGTTCTCCCTCACCACACCCTTTCCGAGCCGTCGTGGATGGTCCACGCTCAGATCGAGAACGAGCTCAACGAGCGGCACGGCGCGACGTTGATCGCGGCCGCGAGCCGCGCCGGCCTAGATGCCGCCACGCTCGAGCGGATCATGGTCCAGGTGAGCGACATTCTCTCTCGCCGGCCTTTCGCCGCTCTCAGCACTGCGTATATGAACACGGTGCTGTTCGACCATGCCCTCACGCCGCTGCTGCTGTGGGCCTGTCTGCAACGCCAACACCCGGCAGTGACGCTTGCCGCTGCGGCCGTGGTATCATCGACCTTCATGCCGCTAAAACCCGTCTGGCCTGACCCCCGCCGCCCGCTCAGCACCGACGCCCGCATCGCCTTCCGCCGCCAGCTCCACGGCCGCAGCCTCGACGAGCAGGAAGCCGCGTGGAAGGCACTCGCCGAGTTGAACCCCCGCAATGCCCGCGAGTGCAACGTCGAGCTCCGAGCCATCGAGCGCGAGAAGAAGCGCATCTTCGCCGAGGCGCCGTCGTCGACGTGGTACGACAACGCCCGCACGACGCCCGCAGCAGCCGGCGGCGAGTGGCCGCCTGGGAGGTACGACGGCACCATGATGATCCGCGCGAAGGGCGAGAAGCATTTGTCACCGCCGCAGATGATCGTCGGCAGCGGCCACAGTTACGACGCGTACCTGGCCAGCTACGAAGCGAGCCGCACGCCCGGCATGCTCGACGACGACGGGTATCGGGGGTCGATCATTTACATCTACGACCTGCACCGCGACGTGCGGCGGCTGATGCGATCGCGGGCGCCGGCAGATAAGGACCGCGGCTCGAGCAACGTCCTCACGGACGTCAACGGCCGGTTCGTGGCGTGAGCGCATGAAAATGCCCGCTGGCATCTCCGGGGTTCCAGTCACGCCTAAGCGTCTGTCAACTCACCGGCCATCAGCGGGCATGATCATCATCACTCGGCGGGCGTCGCCGTCAACGCCGAAGCGCGTAAAGCGGCCCGATGGCTAAGCCGTTGGACATCGCCGAGGCGACGTAACCACCCCCACCGGGCCGGTTTTGCGACGATCGTCACCGTCGCCTGGGGCAACGCGATGACATCGCCTGTCGCACCTGCCGCGTGCTACTCCCGAGGGAGGCGTCGCGCGAACGTCCGAAACGACGGTGCGAGGAGCCAGCGGAATCGTAAACGGCATACCAGCGGACGGCCTATTTGAGCAGGTCCTTCGCCTTCACGCCCACCGCCGCCGCCAGCCGGTTCAACGTCTCAACTGTCACGTTGGCCCGCAACCCCGCCTCGATCTGATGCCAAGCCTGCCGATTCGCTAACCCAGCGGCGTCCGCGGCGGCCTGTTGGGTCAAGCCCTTCTTCTCTCGAAGTTGCTTCAGTTTGGCGGTATCGAGCACGAGCCAAAGCATACCCCCGAATAAGATTCTGTCTACATCTTTATTGACGTGTATCCTTTTGAGGATACAATGCCGAACGCAAACAACGCGAGCCGCCCCCGATCTTGGCAGAAAACAGGGCGGCCCGCTCAACCGGCCTTACGGCCAGAGGTGTGCGATGGTATCGCTTTCTGTCCCCGCGTCTATTCCCGCTCCCGACAGTCTCACGATCGTCTACAGCGACGCCTGCTTTTACGTCACGCACGACAAAAGCGGCATTCACGCATGGCACCGCTCTGAGTTCGACGATCACGTCGGCCGCTGCCTCTTCGACGCCCTGCGAGGGGAGATCCAGCACGGCTACGAGTACGTCGTGCGCGAGCTCTACGACCTGATCCCGTCGGAAGTGCCGGTGATCGACGACGCACGCTTGGCGGAACAGACCCGCGTCGGCCGCAACATGCGCGTCGACGAGTTGACGCCGCTGACGCTGGCGTACTTTCCACAGCTTGCCCGGCTCGAGCCCGCGCCCCGGGATCCAGACTACGCCGCGGGGCTCGAAGCGTTTCTCGACAGCCAGCATCCGATCGACGACGTCGACATCGACGCGATGTACGCCGCACAGATGGAGGTCGACGAGGCCCGCGCTGACGCCGAGCGTGCCGAGGCAGAGATCGCGGGGCTGCGGCGCGAACAGATCAGGCGTGAGAACGGTCAGGCCGTGCGCGATGCCGCGGCCCTATGCCGCACGCCGGTGGCCACCGTGACGACGCGTACGCCAGCCGGCGAGTTTCACGCATTCGTCGACGAGCTCGTGCTCGGCCAGGCCGAAGCGATGCGTCGGGCCATCAGCTGATCCCCCACCGCCGCCGGCGCGTCCCCCGCGGCCTGCGAAATTTCACGGAGCAACCATCATGGAAGAGAAACAACAACCCGCCCCGACGCATTATCACGCTGAGCTTTGCACTTGGGATTTCCCGAAGCGCGGTGACGAGCCGAACGAGTTCGACATTCACCAGGCCGCGCCGGCGCACCGGCACGTTGCGACGGTGACGCTCAACGCCGACGGCATCGACGCGGATGACCTGCAGCACGTCGCGATCCTGATGGCCGCGGCGCCGGAGTTGTGGCGCATGCTGCGCGAGCTGTTGCCACGGATCCCGTATTGGGAAGGCGGACGGGCGATGGGCGAGTTCACCCGCGCGCTCGATCTGCTGACGACGACATGCAACCGCATGCCCGTGGGCTGGATCGAGCCCGACGAGGCCGAAGAGGCAATCCTGCTGCGCGGGATGGCAGAGGCGCAGCGGCAGGCCGACGAGCTGCAGCGTATCGTCGACGCCGCAGCGGTCGACGGCAACACGGTGAAGACGATCACGAAACGGACGGCGAAGGCGAGGGCACGCAAATGAGAACCGCAACGCCCGCCAAGCCCTACCCCGACTTCCCGCTGTACGCGCACGGCAACGGCCAATGGGCAAAGAAGATCAGCGGCAAACGCTGCTACTTCGGACGCTGGCAACCGCCGAATGCCCCCGACTACCGCACGACCTGGCAGGCCGCGCTGGAGAATTACCACCGCTTCCTCGAGCGGCAGGCGCGCGGGGCTGCGATCACGGCCGACCCGCGATCGATCGACCTGCGCACCCTCATCAACGCCTACCTCGCCCACAAGCACGCCCAAGCCAAAGCCGGGACATTCTCGCCGCGCAGTTTCGGTGATGCCCGCGGCATTCTGCGCGGGTATCGTGAGACGATTGGCGCCGCGGCGACGGTGGCACAGCTCGAAGCCGACCCGGCGCCGATCCGCGCGTTCATCGCGGGCATCGAAAGGCGCTACGGCCTGCATGCGTTCAACCGTGTCGCCCAGTGTGTGCGGAGTATGTGGACGCACGCGGCTCGACCGGAGAGTGGCCTGCTGGACGCGCCTTTTAAGTGGGCAACGCTGCACGCCAAGAAACCACTACGCGAGTTCCGCCGCCAGCGCCGGCTCGAGCGTGCGAACGGCATCTTCCGCACGTTCGAGGCCGACGAGATCGCAGCGATGATTGCCCAGGCCGGCCCGGTGATGCGGGCGGCGGTGCTGCTCGGCTACTACGCCGGCTACGGCAACACCGACGTCGCGAAGCTGCCCCGCACCGCGATCCGGGTATACGAGCGTGAAGAGACGATCTTCGTCCGCGGCTCATCGGCCGTCATTCCCGCCGGGTGGGCGCTGCTCGACTTCCCCAGGCCGAAGACTGAGATCGACCGGGCGGCGATTGTGCCGCCGGTCGTTGTGGACGCACTACGCGCGGTCGAAGCGATGCGACGTCCGGCGGCGGCGGCAGAACGTCCCCTCGTGTTCCGCACTGCCGGCGGCCGCGCGATGGTCTACGACGTCGTCCATTTGGACGGCGCGGCGCTGATCGACCACACCACTTCGACCGATAACGTGCGACTCGGCTTCACGCGGCTGGTGCGCCGGCTCGGCCGCTGCGACGTGCACGGCTGGACGATCCGCAAGGCGTTCGTGCGCGAGAGCGGGAAACGGTGCCCAACGTGTAACCGCCCGCTGGTGATGATGCCGCGGCGCGGCTTCTACTGCTTGCGCCACACCGCGACGACGTTCGCCGCGGGATCCGGCGCATCGAGCGACACGCGGAACCTGTTCGAAGGCCATGCCGGCGGGGGCGTGCGTCAGGCGTTCTATCTGGATCCGACGAAGCTGCATGATTTGTTCCTGATCGCCAACGACCTGATGCAACGCCTTGCCGCCAAGCCGCCCGTGGCCAAGGCGGCACGATGAACACCCTCACACTCCCCCGGGGTACCGGCAGACGCGCCGGCGCCACCGCCGGCCTGCGTGCCGAGTGGCGCCGCCTCGCCCGGGTGTTGGCTGATCCCGCCGTTGAGCTAGACGCTGACACGTTCGGCGACGTGCTCGCGTGCTACAGCCGCCTGCAGGCCGCCGGCGTGCGTGTCGATCCGATGGCCGAGGCTCTGATCCGCCAAGGCTGCTACGAGCTCGTCTGCTCGATCGAGGCGATGGGCGGCGGTGAAGCTGACCCGGCGCGGATGAGACGAATCATCGAAGCGCGAGCAAGGCTCGCGTAGAATACCGACGGGTTTCGTGCGGCCGGCCAGCTTCACGATTCACGGTTCGCGGCGGTCGCTCGCCTCACTACCCGAGCGACCGCCACGGCCGGCCCGCTTTTCGAGGTAGTGATTATGCCCCCCTTGAACGACAGTCTGACGAATTACGACCCTACAGCGATCCGACACTTCATTGTTCGGGCGTGCCTCAACGCTCTCGACACCTTCCGTATTCTTTGCCAGCTATCCGCAATACCGCAACCGAAAGTTTTTGGCGACGACTGTACGGTGCAGGATGCGATCAGGCGGGTGATCGATTTTCCCGCAAGTAAGGTTCTTGAAGAACTGCTGCCGTTGGTGATCGCAGACGATGATCGTCCACATCTCGATCCGGCAAGTAGCACCGACGCACTGAGGACTTGGGCCACTCGCGTCACGGCCATTCTGGAAAAAGAATATCCAGCCGCCGTACCGGACCGGCCATGGGGATTCGACTTCAATGAAGAGAGTAAATACACGGTCGAACTAAGCGACGAAGCCATCGACGACTTGGTGCAGAAAGGTTTTGCGGTTCGGTGTGACGAGGGAAACCCTGTGGCTGACGTGACAAACATCAGCGGGACGAACAATGAAGAGCCTGGTGATAAGAGCGTGCAGGCTGCCGAAGGGCCATCGGCGGTAATCACCAACGCAGATAAGTACGCGCTCGCAGTGACGATGCGAATTCGGGAACCAGATGTAAGCGATGCCGCAATAGCTAAAAAAGTCGGCTTGAGTGCGGGGCAACTGTCGCGCCACGAGCCGTTCCGAAAGGCGAAAGAAACCACCGTCAACGCTAGTCCCCCCCGGGCAAACGCTATCTGAACTTACGCGCGCAACGTTGCGCGCAATACCGCAAAAATTTTGGCCTTGTTTTACCAGCGATTTGCCATCCGTTGCGCGCAACCGCGCGCAATCCAGCCCCCTTCTACGGAGGCCATTGATCAATGCAGATCACCGAGGTTCATCCTGATATCGAACACCGCGACGATATCACTTACTGGCTGATGGTGCTCGAAGGCGCACGCGTCCAAGGCCGATTTGTGCGAGCGGCTGAGGCCGACCGGCAGTTACGTCGGCTCGGAGTGGTAATCCAATATGGCGTCGTTCCGATGGGCCCACAGGCGGTTGCCGATGTCCAGTGATTTGCTTCATCAACCTGTCGCGCCCGGGCTTGAGCCGATTCTCATCGACTACAGGACCGCCGCGGCGCTGCTCGGCGTGAGCGAGCGCACGCTCCGCACCTGGTCCGACGTGCCGAAGTTCGAAAAGGGCGGCCGCGTGCTCTTCTCGCCCGTCGCCCTGCGGCAGTGGGTAGCTCAACAGATTCAGCGACCGGCGGCAGCGCCGGTGGAGGGCGAGGATGCCAAGTGAACGACGCGTACCGTCGCGGCCTCGCCCGCGCGCTCCTGTGGGCGATAGACCACTATGCCACCGTCATGAAGCTGCAGCAGAAGCGGCTCGGCAAGATCACACCGCGCGAGTTCGATCGCCTGATGATTTGGACCGAAAAGGCGGCGATACGTGTCATGGACACGGCGGAGAAGCTGGCCAGGGATTGGCCCGCCGAGCCGCACGTGCTCGTCGAGATCGCGATGAGTCGCCCCGACGACCTGTTTCTCAACGGGGCTCGTCACGCGCAAATTCTGATCGACTGGCTCGACGCCCAGATCGCCGTCGACCGACCGGCGGGTTTCCCACTGCCGCCCACCATCAAGCTCAATGCGTTCCTTCCAGTCGAAGGCCTGGCGACACTATTCAAGGTGCCGGCACGACGGCGTGCGACGTTCCGACAGCGACTCCATCGGCTTCGATCACGGTTTCCGTTCGACCGTTCGCTTTGGCGCGAGGACGCCGACAAAACGGGCGGCGCGTTCCTGTTCGCCAGTGGCGACGCTCGGGTAGCGGCAGCGGCGAATCTGTCACGCCCTGTCACACCTTAAAAAATTCCGTGTCTGCTTTTCGAGGCATTTGCGGCAATTCGCGTCACGCTCCCTGTAACGCTGCCACACGCCCGCAGCCTGACGTGGCATTGTTTCTTACATGGCGAAACGCCGCGGGCAACTTCTCTCAGATCAGCCGCTCGGCACGCTGCGCCGACAGCTCGCCGAGGTTGAGCGTGTACTCGGCAGCGGATCAACATCAGCTGCGGCTTACCGACGCGCGATCGCCGTTGCCGAGCGACGCCATCGCCGGCGACGGAAAGGCGGTGGCCGTGCGTAGGAGTCGCCCCATCACCGCCAGGATCGATCGGAAGTCGTACAACCTCGCCGGCATGTTCGTCGTCGTGTTCGCATGCCCGCGCTGCGGCCGGCAGCACGATCGCCTCATTCACGGTCATCGTCTGAGACGGGCGTTCTCGACGTTGGTTTTCTGCGACGGCAGCTACCGGCGCCGTCGCTTCAAGCTTCGCGTCCCGCGCGCAGAGTTGGGTGGCTTGCGCGTTCGCTTTCGAAAGGCGGTGGCGTGATGGCCGCCGACTTCGCAGACCGCGAGGAACTACGCGACCAGCGGTTGCCGTCGGCCGACGCCGCCACGGAACTGGCCAACGCGCGCGAGGTACTCGCGGCCGACGGCAATCGGATTCTATACAACGACAGCATCGGCCGTTTCATGTGGTTCGATGGTTGGCGCTGGGTTGCAGACGTTGAGGGCAACGTCAGCCAGGCCGTGAAGCGAGCCGCATTGACCACAAAACGACGACTCGATGCGGCCGGTCTAAATCCTTCAGATGTTTCCCGGCACGTTCGCAGAATGCAGTCCGCCGCCGGCGTGCGCGGCGTGATGGAACTGATCCGAACAGAGCCGGGCGTCACTAAGACCGCCGACGATTTCGACCGCGACCCGATGCTCCTCAATACGCCAGGCACGACACTCAATCTGGCCACCGACGCCGAATACACGAACGACCCAAAGGACTTGATCACACACGTCACGGCGGACATCTGCGGATCGCACAAGCGGTGCACGTTATGGCTCGACTTTCTTGACAAGGCCATGGAGGGGGATGCCGAGATGATCGCCTACCTTCAGCGACTGGCCGGGCTGGCGCTCACGGGCCGGATCGACGTGCAAGAATTTCCCGTGTTGTGGGGAGAGGGCGGCACAGGAAAGACCAC
>DASVSS010000032.1:0-4756 GCA_036387945.1 Tepidisphaeraceae bacterium
CGGCTGGCTGCGCTTCGACTGGCTCATCGTTCTGCTCGCCACGCTGCTGCTCACCGGCGTAGCCGGGCATCGACTCGTCGATCGCGCGATCTGGGGCGACGAAGTGCGCACCTGGCGCGACAGCGTGAACAAGCCCTACGGCGACATCCTGCGCTGGCGGCACAACGCTGATCACGCCCCGCTCGGCCACCTGGCGACGAAGATCTCCAGCGACCTTCTCGCCACTCAAGCGCCGTGGGCGCTGCGGCTGCCCGCCCTGCTGTTCGGGGCCGCGGTCGTGCCGCTGGCCTACCTGCTCGGGCGGCTGGCCGTGGGGCGGCGGGCGGGGGTACTGATGGCGCTGATGGTGTGCGTCGACGTCACCGTCACCACCCAAGCGCACCAGGCGCGCATGTACACGCAGTTCCTCGCGTGGACGCTCGCGTCGCTCTGTTGCTTTGCGGCATTGATGCGCGAAGACCGTCGCCCCGCCGTCTTCGTCGCACTGCTTGGGATTTGCCTGGCCCTGTCCGTGTGGACGCATTTCTCGGCCGTCGCGTTGCTGCTGGCGGTGGCGGTGACGGCCGGCCTTTTGCTGATCGCCCCCGCCCACCGCGCCGCGGGGCGGCGACTGCTCGTCGCCGCCGCGATCGCCGTTGCCTTGTCGGGCCCGGGGCTGCTCAAGCTGTTCGGCATGCGCGGCCGGGAGGCCCTGCCCGGGGCAGGTGAAAGCGGCACGTTCAGCCAGATCCGCGAAGCCGTCGACGACCTGATGGGCAACGAGATCATCGGCATCGCGTTATTCGTTCTGGCGATGATGGGGCTCCATCTGCTCCGCCGCTGGCACCCGCGCCTTGCGGTGCTGATGGCCGTGAGCGTGCTGATCGGGATGGTGAGCCTGTTCGTCGCCGCTGGCTATCGGCAGATCGAAGGGCAGCGCTATCTGCTCGGGTTCCTCCCCGCCTGTTGGCTGGGATTGGCGGTTCTCAACGACCACATGCTCGGGCACCCGAAGCGATGGGTCGCGCGCACGTTCGCCGCCTTGTTCGCCGCGGGCGTATTATTTCAGGCCGTCCGCACGGCCCACGCCCAGACGCACCCGATGGCCGACGCCATGCGCCGCGCCGCCGCAACGCTGCCGTGGCTCGGCTACGCCCCGGGCAGTGCACTGATTTTCGCCCCCTACGAACCGATTCAAATGGCCGGCAAATATTACGGCCTGAACGACGACCGTCCGCTCCACCGCCGCATCGACGCCGCGATCGTCGCCCGCGCCGTCACCACCCCCGCCACGGTCGGCCGCGCCAGGCCCGACGCGCTGTGGATGCTCGTCGTCGCCCCCTGCCGCAAGATCAGCGAAACCGACACCCCCCTCGACGGCCCCGCCGCCGCCTGCGTCGCCGCCGGCTACTTCGGCCACACCCTCGACCTGTCCCGCTTCCCCCATGACACCGACATACGCGAACTGTCGATCGTCCACCTCACCCCGGACCACGCGAAAATCTGGACCGCCGACGGCACGCCACGCTGAAGCGCGACAATGAAGTGCGTGTATCAACCCCGCCGCGCAGCAAAAAGCCCCGGCCTTCGTAAAAAAGCCGGGGCAGACCTGCCACGTGCCCAGTTCTCCGACTTCAGCTCCCGGAACAGAAAGGAGGTGATTAGGTACTGCACGCCGAGTACCACACACCTGCTGAGAGCGATTTATTGATAAGAACCTAAATTTTTATTTACATCAACGTTCGATGCCGCGACAATTTGCCATAGCGTCACTGACGCCGCACATTTCGGGGGTAAAAGGTGGCACGGCAAACGCAAGCGTTAGCAATATTGCTGATCGTCACAGCGCGGACACTCGCACAGACGACGGCTCCGTCTATTCCGGAAGAACTCGGCCCGATGCCCCGGGGCAACGCCAACGCCAAGGAGTGGAACGCCCGCGGGTGGGCGACCGCAGGCGTCGTCGTGGAACGCTTGTCCGCCGACGACAGTTCTGAAACCCGCCAGGCCGAATTGGCACGCATCAAGATGCTGCTGCGGGCCCGCCCGGCATTCGTGACGAAAAACGGTACGATGCTGGGCCTGCTGCTTTACAAAAAGATGAACGCAGATTTGGTCGAGGTGGCCGACTACGGCATCACGTGCCATCCCGGGCAGACCGACGACGTCGCCCAACTCCAAAAGTACAAGGCCAAGGCGCTCGCGGCCTTGGGCCGCCGCGATGACGGCCTGGCCGCAGCCAAGGCGTACTTCAACGTCGCCCCAATGAACCGGACGGCCGACGCCCTGAAACTGCTGACCGAAATGCTGGCGACGACCGACGCCGCTGACCGGGTCGAAACGTTCAAAGCCGAACAGATCGCCGGGGCCGAGCCCGTACCGGCGGACAAGCTCAAAGAACCACGGCCGCGCACCGCGGTGCTGGAGTCGATCAAGATCGACGCGTCGCCGTACGATAAGGCCTTGGCCGAACAGCTGCCCCGGTCGTACGCCAACCTAGCCAGCTGTGGCAACCTGTTGTTGCTCGCCGATCGCACCCGCGAGGCCATGGAGACGTTCGAGTCGGCCCAGACGCTGGCGAGCGACAAAGAAGCCGCCTGGGCGACGGAAAACATCGCCCGGGCAATGCGGGCCGTGGACGGGTCGATCGGGCGGGCCAATGCGTGGGTCGAATCGTTAGACAAATAACCCCAGAGAAATAACCCCGTGCCGGCCGGCAGGTCGCCCTGTGGGGAACACCGCCAGTGGGCTTGAAGAAGGTTGGTCGGATCGCACGCCGGAGACCGCCAAATGAAGCCGAAATCGCTACTGATCGCCGCCGTGACCGCCGCCGCAGGGACCGGTCTGGCCGTCGCGGCTTGGTGGTCCTTCTTTCAAGCGCCTGCCGACGTACCACTAGCCGGTAACGCCCCGAAGCAGCCCATCTCCGGCAAGGCCTTACCCGCCGCTCCCCTGGCCACGCAGACGTCGCCTACCGGGCCGACCGCCGCTGGCCAGTCCTTGCCCAATGTTGAGGTCGCCGGCGTCACGAAGCCGAACGGAATCGGCTCGGCACAAAAGCCGTCCCGGCCGACCGCCGCGCTACCTTGGGGCAGCGCAACGGACGCCAAAGGCCCCGACGCCAGGGCCGCGGCGTCCGCGTCCGTTGCCCTGCCGGCGTCGAGTACGTCCGTGGCCGACGCGGCGACGACGCTGAAGTTCTCCCCAGCCGTGATCGCATGGCTCGGCACATGGGAGAAGAACATGCGGGCAGGCATTCCGACCGCGGCCCGAGACGTAACCGAGTTTGAGCGACTGCTCACCGGCGAGACGGCCGCGATTGACGCGCTCCTCTCACTCATGCGCGCGGCGCAAACGTTGGAAGATCGTCCTAAGAATCCGCATTTCGAGCGATATCCGCCTGTCACAGGCGCCATTGCTTGCCGGGCCGTCACCTCCGGCGCCGAGCGAGCCGATGGCGATGCGAAGCAGCGATACCTTTTGATGCACCGCATTGCTCCTCTCATCGAGCGGCTACGCTACGGCGCCGCGTCGCACGCGCGTGCAGTGCAGCGGTTTTATGAGTCGCTCGCTCGTCACGAAGTCAAAGGCGCGCCCGACTGGATCAGGGGACACCTCGGAAGTGCCGAGGCGTTGGGCATGCAAAAATTGTACTCAGCAGCATTGGAAACTTTGGACCGCCTTGAAGCCGGCTGTCCGAATCCGGACGCGGCATTGGCCATTAAGTTTCAATTCACGCGGGGTTGCCTGTTGTACGACGCACAGCGAGAGAAAGATGCAATCCCACATCTCCAACCTGCTGCGGACTCACCGGAATTCACCGAGCGGCGGTATGCCCGGGAAATCTTGATGCGCTGCCACGCTATAACAGGTAACGTGGAACAGACCGCCGCGGTCTTCCGCGAATACCTTCGGGACTATGACGTACCCGCGTGGCAGAGTCAACAAATGCTAAACGGGTTTAGAACGGAGCTGGCCCGACACAGGCAACTCGTGGCGAAAGACTAGGAATGCAGCGTTCGGGGTCGTCGTCGCGCAAGGGTTGCTCGGCCGATTTAGACATCACTTGCGGCGATTGTTGCCTCTGAATCTTCAACAGACTCGTCTTATGTGTGGTAGGAGTTCAGTAGAAGAGATCAGCGGTAGTAAGGCTTCGGATGCATGGGCTTTCGTGGCCAACAAGCAACCGATCAAGCAAAGAATTGACAAGGAGATCAGCTATGCGATTCGAAATCATTATGTCGGCTTTCATCGTTCTTGGGCTTTTCGGTGGCCCGGTGCTTGCACTCGACGAGTCACCGGCGGTATCTGTGAGACCAATGTCCACGGAGGAGATGCGGATGGCGGTGGGCGGAAAGAAAGTTAAGGGCTGTGTCCATGGGCTTCCCATGTGCCACGCACCGGGTCCGGCACCGTTGAACGAGTGCACCGTGAAGAAAGTTAACGGAGTAAATGTATGCGAAGGCCAACTGATCGCAGTAACACAACTGCCAGATTTTGAATCGGAGTGCATGGAAATTGGAGGTGTCGACGACTGCTATGAAGCGGACTTCTTTTGTGCAGTGTGGCGGGAGTACGATTGCCTGCTCGATCCAGGAATTTTTCCGATGTTTGATGGTTGCAAGAAGGATTTGATAACCCCATTTAGGATAAAAAGCTCCGGAACTAGAAAGCGTGCGCGAGGCACGAGTTGCCGCTGAACGTGAAATGATAAATCATCAGCGGGGTGGTCGAGGCACTAATGAATTGCAAACTTTCGATAGTCGGCGTGTTCGCG
>DASVSS010000033.1:0-20654 GCA_036387945.1 Tepidisphaeraceae bacterium
TGTCGCGTGGCGTGGCGCGTCGTGGAAACAACCCGTGACGCCGATTAACGCGAGTTGACACAGGACGTAAGCCATCTGGTGCGGGCGGCTCTTCGATGTTGTCTTCATGGAATTTCCTCGTCCCAAGCGTCAATCGAGGAATCAGTTACCACGTTTCCTGGAACGGCATCCGCGATGTTGACTTTGATCACGCGGACGTTTCCGGCCATCCCGAGAGTGCTGCGCCCGGCCTGAACGACTGCCGCCTTTGATGCAAGGGCCGTTTCGCCCTCGCGGGTATATTGAAAATCGTACAAGTCGCTCACGACCAAGTCTGCCTTGACGTCCGACACCGAAATGCGGTGCATGCGAACGCCATAATCGTAGACGTAGTGATTGACCTTGAACCAGACTTTTCGCTCGCCGGAAATCCTTGTGTTGTTCAATGCGTAGTAGAGGTCGCCCGAGGCGAATGCGACACTGCTCAACGGGCTGTTACCCTGCCCCTTAAGTGTGAACGGCCCAATCCAGCCGCTTGTTTCGCTCGACACGCCGTTCACCATGTTCACGGGCAATGCGCGGCCCGCAGCGACCAAGGCGGCCTTGTTATCTTCGACGGCGGCCCGCAGGTGCGTGACCATCTCGGGAGACCGCATAATGGCAGCCGGCAGAGCGCTGCCAGTCGCCGTCGAAAATTTGTGCTCCCGCGAGTTGTTCGCGACGTCGAAATTCGCACCGACGTAATGGTCAAAAGTGAAATCGCTGGAAGCACTGACAGTGGCGCTGCTCGAAACCGCATCCTTGAAATCAAGATTGTTTACGAAACTGTACAACCAATTCGAGGAGAACTCGTATCCCCACAACGGGCCCCCGACCGCGTAAACCGGTGCCAGCGCGGATTGTGCAGCATCGTACGACTGCTGGTCGACGATTCTAAAAATGGTCGTGTCGCGGGCGATCACTTCGTCGGCCGACAGGACATCGTCGCCGTTCTGGTCGAAGCCGGCGACCATTCGTATGGGCATCGTGTAGTCTGTATTTGCATCTTCATACGGAATTGCCCCAGTGAGCGAGACGCGGTTGCCTGACCATGTATGGTCAACGATGTCGTAGTCGGTAATGGTCGTGCCGCCACGCGGATTGTCCGTAACGAATTTATTCTCGTAGGCGAACGACAATTCGTCTTTGATCTCAGGACTAGAGAGCGACATGCTCAGATCGAATCGCGTGTCCATTGAGTCATTCGAAGACGTTCCCATGAGGATGAATGAGTCGACGCCCCCACTGTGTCCCGAGTAGTTGTGGTCGCCCGGAATTTGTCCAGAGAGCGACTTTTCGATCTTGAACTTCCGGATGCTTGCGATTTCGAGCTTCCAGTAAAAATCGTCGTAATCGGTGTTCTGCCCGTAGCTGTCTTCCAGCACGATCATCTTCTGATCGCCGCCGCCGATGTCGAAGACGTTGCCGGCGGTGGCTTCGGCCTGGGCCTTGAGTTCGGCGGCCGTGCCGATGCGGAAGTCGCCGTTGCCGAAAGGGAAGGTCACGTCGTCGCCGCCGGATTTCTTGGTCTTCACCGGATCGGCCACCGCTTGGCCGTTCTCCATCTTGTACGCGCCGACCGACTGCCAGACGGCCGCCTGCCAGCTGCCGGCATAGACCCATTTGCTCTTCTTCGCGTCGCCGTTGTCTTGTACGGGCGGCCATATTTTCAGCGTGTCGCTGACCATCGATTGGCTGGTTTCGCCCTTGGTCGCGCCGCTGAGGTCGACTTTGTACCACCCGCTGGTGTCTTCGGTCAGCGTCTGCGCCGTCACGGTGTTCAATGAGCGCACGCTGCCACCGTTGGCACTGACGGCCGAAACGCGGTAGGTCGTGCGGCTGCCCGCCGGCAGCTTGTCGATCACTGCGGCCGTCATGTTCTCGCCGACGCGCACGCTGCGGCGCCAGCCCTGCTTCGTCCAACGGTCAACGCGGTATTGCACTTCGGTGTCGGCGTTGTCGAACCAGTGCAGTTGCACGCTGCCGCTGCCCCAAGCATTCGCTTTGAGCTGCGACGGCGCGACGGCCGGCACGCGCTTCGTGCCGATCTGCAGGACGGTGTTCGACGGGGCGTTGGCCTGGAGCGTGTAGCTGCCGGTGCCGAGGACGTGCGAGAGCTTGCGGCCGCTCGCCAGCGGCTTGCCCTTGTCATCTAGGATCGTGGCGGTGCCGACGCCGACCCACGCATTGAGCTGCACCGCGCCGCTGACGGAGAAGCGGTAGTCGGTCGACCGCTCGGTGAAGAGTTCGGCACTAAACCCGCCGGGCAGTTCGCCGAGGGGTCTTGCTGCGAGCAATTGGCGTTGTTCGAGCACTTCGCGCGCGACCTTTCGGACGGACAGTTTGCGCGCAGAAACGGATTCGACCAACCGAAAAATCCTAGAGAACATGAAATGCCCCACCTGATGACGAACGAATTGTACACCCCCCGCAACACTCCGCTGCGGATTGTTGACCGGACAACACCTTAAAACCCCCGCTTGTCAAATTCGTTCGTGCGGCCATTTTTTTAATGCCCCGCCGTTGGCGTTTCGCCGAACAACGCTTCGACGAACCGCTTGGGCTCGAACGCCTCGATGTCGTCGGGCGTTTCGCCGAGGCCGATGAATTTGATGGGGATGTTGAGTTCGTCGCGGATGCTCAGGATCACGCCCCCCTTGGCCGTGCCGTCGAGCTTGGCGAGCATGAGACCTGTCACCTGAATCGCCGTCGTGAAGTGCCGCGCCTGCCCGACGCCGTTCTGGCCGGTGGTGGCGTCGAGGACGAGGATCGTCTCGTGCGGGGCGCCGTCGATCCGCTTGGCGATCACGCCGCGGATTTTTTCAAGCTCGCGCATCAGATGCGACTGCGTGTGCAGACGGCCGGCGGTGTCGACGATCACCACGTCGATCCCGCGCGCCTTCGCGGCCTCGCAGGCGTCGTACGCCACGGCCGCGGGATCGGCGCCCTGCGCGTGCTTGACGATGTCCACGCCGAGGCGCTTACTCCAGATCGACAGTTGCTCGACGGCCGCGGCGCGGAACGTGTCGCCGGCGGCGACGATCACGCTCTTGCCGTAACGGTTCTTGATGAGGTTGACGAGCTTGGCAATGCTCGTCGTCTTCCCCGCCCCGTTGACCCCCGCGACCATAATGACCGTCGGCCCGCTGGCGGCGAACTTCAGCTCGCTCTCTTCCGCCGGCCAGTCGCGCAGCATGATCTCCTTCACCACGTCCAGCGCCTCGGCGGCGTTGCGCAGCTTCCCCAGCCGCCACCGATCCCGGATCGCCCCGGTAATCAACTCGGCATTGGCGATGCCCATGTCCGCGGCAATGAACTTCTCCTCGATCTCCGCCAGGAACGCGTCATCGATCTGCCGCCCAGGCACAAAGAGCGTCCGCACGTCGGTGTTCAATACGTCGGCGGTCTTCTTCAGCGCGGTCTTGAGCTTGTCGAACGTTTTTGCGAAAAAAGCCATGGGACGAAGTGTCGAATGGCGCGGGGCGAATGTCGAGTGCCAATGGCCGTCGCCGCAAAGGGGCTCGGTCGCGGCACACGATGGCGGCGGGTTCGGTAAGCAGTGTTCAAAGGTGCGGTCGCAATGGATAAGCTCAACGTCGCCTTCTGGAACGTGCAAAACCTGTTCGACGTACCTGCCCCGAACACACCTACCCGCGGGCCACGGACGCAAGGCGAACTGGACGCCAAGCTCGACCGCATCAGCGGGATCGTTGGTGACAGCTTCGCACAGCGCGGGCCGGATTTGTTCGCGGTGGCAGAAGTGGGCACGCGAACGGGATTCGACGCTTTGATCGATCGTCTTCCCGGCCCGCACCCGTCTGCCTTGCGGGTATGGGAAGCCGCGGCCATGCCGGAACACACCGGCCTGGGCCTCGCGGGACGCGATGACCGCATCGCGCGTCTGACCCTCCTGGACGTGTGGCGGCCGACGCTCGCGGCGCGGCCGCGCATTTTACTGATCGAATGCGAACTGCGTGCGGCACGGCGGCCCGTGTGGGTGGTCGTGAATCATTGGAAAAGCCGGATGAGAACGACGTCCGGGCCGACCGACGCCGAAGACCGGCTCGCCGGCGCTGACTGGCTCGGCCAGCGGCTCGACCTCGCGGGCGAGATGCAATGCGTCGTAATGCTGGGCGATTTCAATTGCGAGCCGACCGAACAGCCGTTCCGCGGCCTGCAACTCCGCGGCACGCGGCACGCCTCGGCGGCGATCAACGCACGCAGCGCTGTCTCGACGCTTTATAATTCGGCTTGGCGTTTCATGGCCGAGCCCGACCCATGGCGAAACCCGCGGCCGGTGGGTTATCAGGCGACGCGGCCGCGAACGACATTCGCCTCTGGTTCGGTGATCCTCGATCATCTGCTGGTATCGAAAGATGCTTTGCGCGGCTTCCCGTTGTCGCTGGACGAAAGCACCATTACGTACCATTCGGACACGCGCGCGTATCGGTACAATCGCAACGGCTCGATCGTGCCGGTAAAATGGACGGGCCCCCTTGGCGGGCCGTTCGAAGGAGCGTCGGACCACTTGCCGTTGCTGGCGACGTTCGATGTGGCTTGAAGCAGAACAAAGGCTGTAATCATGGCAAAGAGCAAATTCGAAGCGCGCCTCGACGCGGTGCTGAAGCAGGTGGACGAGCCGACCCCGCCGCTATACGCCCAAATGAAGCAGCGGCTGGACGAGGTCGTCGCCGGGCTGCAAGACACACTGGACGCGAGCAAGCAGAAAGCGACTGTCGCGCTGGAGCCGGGACACATGCTCAACGCCGGACAGCAGTTCAACGTCGTCGTTCGCATCGCCAACCGGAATCAGTTCCGCGACACGCTCTTCCGGGCCTACCTCCCGCCGTCCGGAGCGCCGGCGACGCTCGATTTCATTGGCGACCGGCCGGAAAAAGCGCAGACGCCCGAGGAACTCGAAGACCGCGTCATCGAGTTCTTATCGCTCGAACCTATTCAAGGCATGATGCGTTCGCTCAAGGAAGTGGTCCGAAATACGACCTGACGCCGAAGCCGGGGCCGGTCGTTTGTCCCTCATGTTGCGCCCGCCGCGGCCGACTTATTTCCCGCCTGATTGCGCCACGCTTTCCACGAAATACTTCTGGCACGCGAAGAACAGCACCACGCACGGCAGCATGCAGATGACGCTGGCGGCCATGAGCAAATGGGCGTCGGTCGCGCCGTACTGGCCGCGGAAGGCGTTGAGGGCCAGGGCGAGGGTGCCGCTTTCTTTGGTGTTGAGATAGATCAGCGGGCCTAAGAAATCGTTCCAGCTGCCGAGGAAGGTGTAGATCGCCACGATCGCGATCACCGGGCCGCTGAGGGGGAGCATGAATTGCCAGTAGATCCGCCAGTTGCTGGCGCCGTCCATGCGGGCGGCTTCGATGAGCTCTTCGGGCACCTGGCTGAAGAACTGGCGGAACATGAAGACGAAGAACGGGCTGGCGAAAAAGGCCGGCAGCACGAGCGGCCAGATCGTGTCGATGAGGCGCAGCTCTTTGAAGAGCACGAACAACGGGATCATCGTCACCTGGGCCGGCAGCATCATCGTGCTGAGCATGAGGATGAACAGTGTATTGCGCCCGCGGAAGCGGAACCGAGCGAAGCCGAAGCCGACGAGCGAGCAGGACAGAATCTGCCCGGCGATGGTGAGCGTGGTGATGACGACGGTGTTGCTCAGGGCCGGAAACGTGGGGATGGCCAGCCTGGGCAGCGCGGCGTCGGCGGCGGCTTTGTCGGCGGCTTGCCGGGCGGCGGCGTCGGCCGGGGATGCCGGTTCGGCGGCCTGCCCTGGAGGCAGTTCGGCGGTGGAGATCGTCGGGTCGCGGCGCGTGAGGCCAAGGCGCTGCAGCGCGCCGGGGTAGTTGCGCCACTGCGGGTCGGTCGCGGGCGTGATGAAGTCGCCCGCCTGCACGGCGGCGTCGGTTTTAAGACTGCCGTTGACGACGAAATAGAACGGCACGAGAAACGCCGCGCACCCGAGCAGCAGCACGGCGTAGATCATCCACCGCCGGCCGGCAGGCTTGGGCGACGGCAATCGGCCACCGCCGCGGGCGGAAGGCGTTGCCGGCGATGCGTAAGCGATCGTCTCCGCCGCCGCCGGCGCCGCGGGCGGGGTGTTGGGGGCGGTCGGCGAGCCGATCAGCGGGGGTTGTTGTGAGATTTGGGACATCGTTTCACCGCCGCGGCGCCTGGTCCCCTCTTCCGGTACGCCCGGGGAGGGTGAGGGAGGGGACTGGAGTGTAAAAGCGCTTGGAATCTTTAGCAGCTCAAGCCCTCACCCTAACTCTCTCCCGGAGTACCGGGAGAGGGGACCGGAATCACGTCTTCAGTCCTTCGTAGTACACCAAGTTTTTCGAGCCCTTGAACACGATCATCGTCAGCAGCAGTACGATCACGAAAAGCACCCACGCCATCGCGCTGGCGTAGCCCATGTTGTGGTACTCGAACGCCTGGTAGTAAAGCTGCAGCACGTAGAACAGCGTCGCGTTCTCCGGCCCCGCGCCGGTCATGACGAACGCCTGCGTGAAGACCTGGAAGCTGCCGATGATCGCCATCACGAGGTTGTAAAAGATCAGCGGCGACAGCATCGGCAGGGTCACACTGGTGAACTGCCGCCACGGGCTGGCGCCGTCGATGCGGGCGGCCTCGTACAGGCTGATCGGGATGCCCTTGAGGCCGGCGAGGTAGATGATCATCCCGCCGCCGACGCCCCAGAGGCTCATGATCACGAAGCCGGGGATGGCCCAGCGGGCGGCCATGTTCACGCCGTCGGAGTAGCCGAACCAGTTCGGCGGCTTCGGGCCGGCGACGCCGTTGAGCAGCGCGACGATCCCGACGATCAGCAGCGCGACGCCGCCGCCGAAGAACAGCCCCGGCACCAAGCCGGTCGCTGGCTCGATTGGCGCGCCGCGGTCGGCCGACCGTCGCACGCTCACCCACACGATCCCGCCGAGCAGCAGCATCAAAACGCCCGCCACCGTCACCGCCCCGCCGACGGGGTTCAGCAGCGGCCGCAGCACCTTGTTGATCAGCCCGTAATCGTTGTTGAACAGTTGCAGCCACAGCATCGACAGCGCCACACCGCTAACGACGCTGGGCACGAAGTAGATCGTGCGGAACACCGCGATGCCGCGCACGCGGCTGTTCATCAGCATCGCGATCGCCAGCGCCGCGATCTGCGACGTCGGCACGCCAAGGATGACGTAGTACGCCGTCACCTTGAGCGACTGCGCGAACGTCGGGTCGTAGGTGAAGAGTTGCCGGAAGTTCGTAACGCCGACGAACCGCGCGTCGCGCAGCGGCACGAGGCCGGTCCACTCACTGAAGGCCAACAGTAGCGACGCGATCATCGGCCCGAGGGTGAAGACGAGAAACCCGATCACCCAGATGCTGACGAACCCGAACCCCGCGCGGCTTTGGGCGCGGTCGAGCACGCCGATCTTCTCACGCTTCGCCCGCCACCACATCAGGGCCACGACCGCCGCCCCCATGCCGGCGGCGACGGCGACGATCGGCACCCACGGCATCTTCGGCCATTGCTTCTGGCGCAGGGGCGCCCCCAGCTCCGCCGTCCACTCCTTCTGCAATCGCTCGGCCGCCTGCTGCGGCGTCAGGCTGCCGGCCTGGATGGCCTCGTTGATGGTGCGGTCGAGCAGCCGCGCGAATTCCGCTTCCTGCGGCAGCGGGCCGATGCGCGCTTCCTTCACCGCGTCGAGCAGCGCCTGGCCGTTGTGCGGCTTGATGCCGGGGGGCTTCAGGAAGTCGTCGCTGTAGGCCACGCTCTGCAGCGCGGGGATCGCCAGCCCGGCGCGGGCCTGCTGCACTTGGCCCGCCTTGCCGCACAGAAAGCGGATGAGCTTGTAGCTCTCGTCCGCGTGCCGCGACTGCGACGACATGCCCCAGCCGTTGTAGAAAATCTGCGCCGCCTTGTCGCTGCCGCGCGGCACGGGCACGCAGTCCCAGTTGAAGGCGGTGATCGAATTGTACTGCGTCACCATCCACTGCCCGAGCGGGCCGATGAAGCCGATGTTGCCGTTCTTGAACTCCTGCCCGCCGTCCTTGGCGATGCCGGTGGCGTTGAAGACGGTGCGGTCCTTTAATCGCACGCGGGCGATCATCTCCATCGCCTTGATCGCCCCGGGCTGATCGAGCGCGAGCTTTTCGAACTGCACGTTGCCCGCGGCGTCGCGGGCGAAGAACTCACCGCCGTACGTCCACAGCACGTTGCGCAGCGTGTCGGGCCAGATCTGGATAAGTCCGCCGTAGATTTCCGCGCCGTTCGCGGCCGGGCTGAGGGCGCGCACCTTCCTGGCCTCGCGCTCGAAGTCGTCCCACGTCCAGCCGGTCTTCTGGATCGCGCGCCAGTCGACGCCGGCCTTGTCGAGCAGGTCGGTGTTGCACCAGAAGACGGCGGTGGTGAAGTCCTTCGGCAGCCCGTACAGGTTGCCGCGGCCGATCTGCTTGGAGGCCGGGTCGAACCGGAAGGCCTCGAACAGGATCGGGAAGAAGTCGCTCTTCCACTCCTGCGGCTCGCGGTCGACGTATGCGTTGAGCGGGGCGATGAGCTTGAGCTCGGCGAGCTTCGGCAGCATGTCGGGCTTGAGATAGAACACGTCCGGCGGCGTGTCGGCGGCCATCATCGTCATGAGCTTCGTCGAGAACGCCGCGGCCCCCGGATTGATGCGGTGGACGCGGACGTTTTTGTTCTCGCGCTCATAGGTGGTGACGAGATCGGCCATGATCTTGTCTTCCGCCGGATCGCCCCAGTGCATGACCGTCAGCTCGATCGGCCGCTCGGCAAGCTGCTGCTGCCGCCAGACGATCCGCCGCCCGAAATCGAAGAACGCCCACGCGACGATGGCGACGACGAGCAGCAGGAGAATTTTGCGGACGATGGATGCGAAGGACATGACGGCCTTTACCTGGCACTTCTACCTGGCACTGAGTGTAGCACGGGCCCCCGCGACGGCGCAGCCATTGTGGCGTGGGCGTCCCCCGGCGTTGGTCGCGCAGCGGCGAGGATTCTTCCGGCTGCGCCTGAACGCGGGCGGGACGCCCACGCCACGGCAGGCGCTGGCCGCGAAATCACCGCTGCGGCTACTTCGCCGCCAGCACAGCAGAGCCGTACGCCGGCAGGGCGACGGTCAACTTGCCGCCAACGGCTTCGATCGCCGGGGAGTTGTCCTTGACCTTCACCGTCGATCGCGCCCCGGCGTCGGCAGAGGGGTCCAGCAGGTCGACGTGCGCGGGGTCGAAGTAGTTCACGAACGCCTTCGCCGCCTCGGCGGGGGAGACGTTGAACGTAACGTCCCGTGGCGCGGCGCCGCGGTTGATGACGACGTACGCCGTCTGCCTGCCCAGCCGCCGGCCGAACACGAGCACGCCGCTGGCGTCGTCGGTCAGGACCGGGAAGAACTCGCCCGTCTGCAGCGCCGGCAACGCGGCGCGGGTGGCGATGCAGCGGCGGAAGAAGTCGAACAAATCCTTGTCGAACTTCACTTCCGGATCGGCATAGGGCTCAAGGTCCTGCCATACCATCGGCTGGCGATTGCTCGGGTCGTCCGCCGACCACATGCCCGCCTCGTTGCCGTAGTACGTCATCGGCGCGCCGACGAACGTGTGCTGCAGTGCCACGGCCTGGGTCATCCGCGTGCGCGCCGCCGCGTCGGGCTTGCGCGGCGAGTAGTCCGGGCCGTTGTCCTGCAAGCGGTTCTTCCCGTCGTACGGGCGGTCGGGGTTGACGAACATGCTCGGCAGGCGGTCGGTGTCGTGGCTGTCGAACAAGTTCATCATCACCAGCGCCGACTGGAACGGGTAGCGAAAGCACAGCCGCGCCAATTGCTGCGCGAACACGCTCGGCGACGTGGCCGTGCTGACGTCGACGAAGAAGTCCTGCGCCGGCATGGCGAACTGGTAGTTCATCACCGCGTCGAACTGGTCGCCCTTGTTGATCCACGGCTCGGCGCCGCTCCAGATTTCGCCGCTGATGTAGGCGTCGGGCTTGGTCTGCTTGACGACTTTGCGCCAGTCGCGCCAGAAGCCGTGCGGGATGTCGTTGGCCACGTCCAGCCGCCAGCCGTCGATGCCGCGCGACGCATCGCCGTCGGGGGCGAGCCAGCGCGTGGTGATCGCCATGACGTGTGCGTACGGGCCGGGCGCCAGGCCCTTCTCGGCGTCCTTCTTGAACGCCGGCAGGTGGCCGTTGACTTCGTCCCACGCCTTCCACTGAATACCCCCCGCCTTGCCGTGCACGGTGTACGGGTCGTCGAGCTTTTTCCAGTTCGATTCGTCGCCCCAATCGGTGATCTCGAACCAGTCGGCGTATTTGCTGTTCTTCCCCTTCTCCAGCACGTCCTGAAAGAACGGGTGCGCTCGGCCGACGTGGTTGAATACGCCGTCGAGCACGACCTTGAACCCCTGCTTGTGCGCCTCGGCGACGAAGTCGAGGAACAGCAAATCCGTCTGCGTCCACTTCCACGTCGCCGGGTCGTCGGTCTCGGCGACGACGTCCGCCTTCAGGCTCGCCTGCGGCTGCTGCTTATCGTCCGGACGCGGCGCGGCGGCGACGGTGTTGTCGCCCTTGACGCCGAAATTGTCGTCGACGTGGCGGAAGTCGCTCGTGTCGTACTTGTGCATCGACTCGGCTTCGAAGATCGGGTTGAGGTAGATCGCGGTGATCCCGAGCTTGCGCAGGTACGGCAGCGACTGCCGCAGCCCCGCGAGGTCGCCGCCGTAGCGGCGGTTCCAGACGTTGCCGGTGCCTTTGTAAAAGTTCTCGTCGCCGGGCGTCTCGCCGGGGGCCGGCTCGTACCACTTGGCCGTCCACGGCACGACGTGCTCGTGCTTGCGCGTGTTCGGGTCGTTGGCCGGGTCGCCGTTGCGGAAACGCTCGGGGAAGATCTGGTACCAGACGGCGGTCTTGGCCCAGTCGGGGGTGGTGAAGAGCGGCTTCATTGCCACGGTGAAGGGATTGAAATGGGCTGTTGCCGGTATCCGACCTTTGCTCAGGATCTCTTCACGTCCTCCGTCAACGAATTGAACAACGTATTCCACTTTGGCGCCGCTTACTTCGATCGCGCCGCCGAAGACGTCGTATCCAAGCTTGGTCGTTTCGAGTTTGTGCAATTCGACACGCCGCGCTCCATCCGGTTGCGATGGAAGATGGATGTAGACCTTTTCCACGTCGTCTTTAAGCGCGCGTACCCGAAGTCTGAGTTGGCGATCGCTTACAACGTTGACGTCATCGACGGATTGAGGGTCGTGGATCAACGCGTTGGTGTTGATGTCGTTGGGCTTCGGTGGCGGCATCTTCCGCGCGTCCGGGCCGACGATCACGCCGCTGTTCTTGCCGCCGTAGGTGTCGTCTTCTTCCAAATCTTTGTCGCCCTTGGGGTCGCTGATGTAGCGCTCGCCGTCGATGACGAACTTATAGGTGTACTGCCCTTCGGGCAGGCTGAAGGTTCCCTTCCAGACGTGGCCGTCGGTTTTTTCAAGAACGGTGGCGTCCTTGCTCCAGCCGTTGAAGCTGCCGGCGACCGTGACCTTGCCGGGCTTTTCGTCCCAGGCGTTGCAGTCGAGCACGAACGTGTGCTTCATGTCCGCCCGCGCGAGCGAGATGACCGACAGTGCGATCATCGCGATAACCGTCAAATAGCTTTTCCGCATCGATCCTCCGATTGAACTTTTGGCCCCTCCGGCGCCTCCCCGTGCGAGAGAGTCAGGCGGACGTCGGGTGGCGATCAAACGCCGTTTCGCTCGAATACAAGTTGAACGCCAGGCCGCTTAGTCGATGCGAAGAGGAATGAACGCAGAGGCCGCAGAGACCACGGAGAAGGAATGCGTCTGCTGCGAATCACACGAATGCAGGCAGTCGTTCAGTTTGAACCCCATTCGGGTGCCACGGTCTGGTACGCCAGGCCGTGGTGCCCAGTCCGAACCATTACCCAGATGCACACGAATGACGTTGGTGCTATTCGTGTTCATCCGTGTGATTCGTGGCTGACGTTTTTCTTACCTCTTCGCATTGCCTTCTCCGCGGCCTCTGCGCCTCGGCGTTCATTCCTCTTCTTTCTGACCTGACGTTTTGGCGTTCATCAGCCTGATCTTCCAGCCGCCCCCACCCAGCCTCCCCCGCAGGGGAGGGGCCGAAGCTTTTGTCGTTACCCCGCCACCGACCGCGCCATGGCCGTGCTGTTGCGGACGACCAGGTGGGTCGGCAGTTTGTCGCGCACCGGCTCGGCGCGGCCGTGGATGCGTTCGACCATGCGTTCCATCGCCGCGGCGCCGACTTCGTAGAGCGGCAGGTGGATCGTGCTCAGCGTCGGGTTGACGAACGCCGCGTGGCGCAAATCGTCGAAGCCGACGACGCTGACGTCGCCGGGCACGCGCAGGCCCTGCTGGGTGAGTTGGTGCATCGCGCCGATGGCCATCTTGTCGTTGCCGGCGAAGACCGCCGTCAGGCCCGGGTCGGCGGCGATGAGCTTCTTGACTGCTGCCGCCCCGCCTTCTTCGGTGAACTCGCCGTCGGCGACCCAAGCCGCTTTGGCGAGGATGCCGGCTTCATTGAGCTTGAGGGCGTACGTCTCGCGCACCGCCCGGGCGGTCTTGCTGTGCTGGCCGGCGGTGATGAGGCCGATGCGGCGGTGGCCGAGTTGCAGGAGGTAGTTCATCGTCTGCTCGGCGCCGCTGCGGTAATCGCAGCAGACGTAATCGAGCGCGTGCAGGTCGCTCTGGTTGTCGACGATCATCGCCGGGCACTTGTGGGCGGCGAAATCCGCCAGCCAGGCGTGGCGGTCGTTCGTGCCCAGGCACAGCACGCCGTCGACGTAGCGCCGCTCGAAGATGCGCACGTGCTGCTTCTCGCGGATGAATTCGGGCTTGGCCTGCTCGAGCATCACCTTGTAGCCGAGCTTGCCGGCCTTATCGCAGATGCCCGAGATCAGTTCGCCGAAGTACGCATCGGCGAACGCATGCCGCAACGCCGGCAGCATGACGGCGGCGACGTTGGTGTAGCGGCTGCTGAGGCTCTGCGCCAGCCGATTGGGCTGATACCCCATGCGCTCGACGAGACGCTGAATGCGCAGGCTCGTCGCCCGGCTGATGCGCGGGTTGCCGTTAAGGACCATGCTGACGGTGGCGACCGAGACTTTGCCTTCTTTGGCCACGTCGCGGAGGGAAACCACGCGGTCGCCGCCGGCGCGCGAGGCCGGCGCCTCTGACGCTTCAGGATATTCTTCGATTTCGGTCATGCTGCCTTCCCCCTTGGTGGACGGCTTGTCCTTGTTCATTATCACTTGTGCTTGGCCATCAAGCGAGCGACAGCCCGTGCCCGTTTGTTGAAACAGTTTAATAAACCCGTTAACGGCCGCCAAGTAAAAAATCCGCTGATCGGGGGAAGCCCCACCCAAAAGCCGCCGCGCTGCGGCAGAGCGTCACAGGCTAATCCCGCGAGTGACCGCCCCGCGCGGGCGGACGCGAGGGACATCGACGGCCCTGTGAAAATTTTTATTGACTGTTTTCGCGGGCGATGTAGACTTCAAAGCGGCCGTTGCGGAGCGGCCCGGCGAGTCTCCCATGCGGATTTCGGTTTCACGTCGCAAAACAAACGGTTTTTTACGCTTCGCGTGTCAAACCGTTTAACTCATCCGCGAGGTTTGTCCGACGAACGGTGTATCGCCGCCGCGTCTGCCGCGATTGCTCAGGAGCGTTTCCTGGCGGGCGGACGCGGGCAGGGATGCGGGTGATTCGGATAAGGGCATGCGGCCCCCAAGGCACATCGCTACGGCCGCGGAGGAGAGAGTATGAAAATGCAGAGTCTCATGGCCGCCGTGGCATGCACCGGAACGGTGATGCTGGCCAGCGGGTCGCCCCTCATGGCGGCTGTTACCACGACAACGGATACGACGACTACGTCGGCCGTCAATGACGGAACGATCAACAACGGCGAGTACGTCTCGGGCGGAATCGCCGGCATTAACGGCGGATTCGGGAACGTCATCGGCAGCGGCGCCGCGCTCTTCATCGATTCCGGGACCGATGGCGCTCTGAATTTCGGCCTGCGCAAAGGCCCCGGCAGCTTCAGCGACGTCGCGGTGATCTACCTCGACACCACCGCCGGCGGTGCGACCGATCTTGTAGGCATTACCGACAACAGCTCGCGGCTGCGCGCCGCGATTTCCGGCAACGGCGAATTCAGCGACAGCTCGAACGTCGTGTTTGCTGCCGGCTTTGATGCCGATTACGCGATCGGCATCACGTACCAGTTCGGCACTTCGGCCACGCTGTTCTCCATCGGCGCAAATGGCGCACTGACGCAGGTCGCCACCGGCTCTTTGACGCCGGGCACCGACGGCGTCACGGTCGCCGAACGCGAGTTCGCCTTCACGCTGGCGAATCTCGGCCTGACGCCGGGCAGTTCGTTCGATTATGTGGCGACGTACCTCAATCCCGGCAATGCGTTCCGGTCGAACGAGTTCATCGGTGTCACGCCGGGCTCGTTCGCGGAGAATCCGGGCAACAACAACACCATCACGCTTGGCTCCAACGACTTCAATACGTTTGTCACAGTCCCCGAACCCGCGAGCCTGGCCCTCGTCGGCCTCGCCGGGCTGTTCCTGCTTCGTAAGCGGTAAGACTTCACCAGAGTTCCCGTCCGGCCGCTTTTAACAGGTGGCCGGACGGTTTGCGGGCCGACCTTAGCGGCGTTGCCCGGCGTAGTGGACAGTGAAGAAGGCTGGCGGAGACGCTAGTCTGGCGTAGTGGCGGCCGTCGGATCATTTTTGGCAGCGGAAACGGCTTTTTTTTACCGCCTTGAGTTAAGCGGTTCACCCGTGATCGACAACCATGATTGATACGTTGTTTCAATCCCGTTCCCCCCGCCGGGTCGCCCGGCCGGCAATGCTGTTGGCGGCGGTGACGCCGGTGCTGATCGGCCTGCGTCCGGCGCTGGCCGAGGACGTGTCGGCGCCGGTGATCCTGCAGTGGTTCGACGCCAGCTACAAAACGATCGAGCGGCGGATGGCGGACGTGTTCGCCGCGGGGTACGGCGCCGTCTGGACGCCCCCGCCGGGCCGCGCCGACAGCGGCAATCAAAGCGTCGGCTACGACGTCTATGACCGCTTCGATCTCGGGTCGGCCGCCAATCCCACGCTCTACGGCACCGAGACCGGCATCAAGCAGCTCAGCAGCACCCTGCACCGCGCGGGCGTGGACTTCCACGTCGATTACGTCATCAACCACAACGGCTTCAGCGACCGCAGCAACAGCCAGTTCGTCGCCAGCGGCGGCTACCCCGGCTTCTGGCTCGGCACGGGCAGCAACGACGGCGATTTCCACGGGCCGTTCGAACGCGGCGACATTCGCGGCCGCCTCGCCGGGCTGATCGACATCGACCACCGCACGGACCACCGCTTCGTGCGCAACCCCGTCCCCGGCTTCAACAACGTCCCCGCCGGCGTCACGCCCCAGGGGAGCCGTCTGGCCAACATCGCCAGCGAATCCAACCGCCGGTTCTACACCGACCAGAGCGGGCCGGTGAAGTTCCTCTACGACCCGATCAGGAACGAACACAACATCCCCGTCTACGACTTCAACCTCGCCAATCCGATGGCCGGCGACCCGGTCGAAGAGAACGCGATGGGCTACCTCATGCGCAACGCGCAGTGGCTTGTGCAGGTCGTCGGCGTCGACGGCCTGCGCATCGACGCCGCCAAGCACGTCGAAGGGTTCGCGCTCGACTTCTTCGACCGCGCCGTCTACCGCGCCAACAACCGCAAGCTGCTCGACGGGTCGACCAAGCACGTCTTCTCGTACAGCGAAGTCTTCGACGGCAGCGCCCAGTACCTGCTCAGCCACGTCAAGAAGACGATCAACGACAACGACCCGGGCACGATCGGCGGCAACCGCGACACGCTCGATTTCAAGCTGTACTTCGCCCTCAAAGGCAATCTCGAAAACTACGGCACGAGCGGCGCGTGGGCGAACGTCAAAGACGCGAGCCTGGATTTCGCCAACGACGGCATCCGCGACGGCGACGCGGGCGTGGCGTTCGTGGGCAACCATGACACGCCGGCCCCGCACAAATTGTCCACCGTCGCCCACGCCTACACGCTGATGATGCCCGGCAACGCGACGGTCTACTTCAACGGCCACGAGTTCGGCGACGCCGCCCAGCGCGACTTCCCCAAGAGCGGCCGCGGCGACGCGCTATCCGTCGGCGGCGACGGCGGCGCGCTCACCACGCTCGTCGGCTTGCGCAACACGCACGGCCGCGGCAATTACAAGGAACGCGTTGAAGGCGACGGCATCTTTGTCTTCGAGCGCGAAAGCGCCGCCGTCGTCGGCCTCTCCAACCGCGGCGACGGCGGGTTCGACGAGCGCGAGGTGCCGGTCGCCTTCGCCCCCGGCACGCACCTGCTGGAGATGACCGGCAATGCCGCCAGCAACACCGTCGACCCATACAACGACATCCGCGAAGTCGAGACCGTTTACAGCCGTGACGGCCAGAGCTACGTCAAAGTGCGCGTGCCGCGCAACTTCAACGCCAACGGCGTCGAGCACGGGCGCGGCTACGTCGTCTACGGCCTGCCGACGCCGCAGGCGGCAAGCGGCCTCGAGCTGAGCAACGTCAGCGCGACACTCGCCGGCGACACCAACATCACAAACGATTTCCAGAACGGCACGAAGCGCCAGAGCGACGTGCGCGTCCTCACCGGCAACTCCACGCGGCTGCGGCTGCAGACCAACGAAGTGCGCTTGCTCGGCCTGAACGCGCTCCGGGATGTCTACGCCGACGGCGACTCGGCGGTGTTCAAAGTCGACGGCGGGCTCGACTTCAACAACAACGGCCGCGTCGACAACGTCACCCCGAACAGCGTCACCTACGGCTTCGAACGCTTCGGCGGCAAAAGCAGCCCATGGATCGGCAGCGGCGGCCTCGGCGGGGCGCGCGGCGACGGCGAGTTCTACCAGGACCTCGACCTTACGAAATTAAGCGAAGGCTACCACTTCCTCGAAGCCCGGGCGTTCCGTCATCGCACCGACGGCGGGCCGGCGGTGTTCAGCGAGTGGAAGCAGACGGTCTACGTCGACCGACTCAAGCCCAACTCGTCCATCGGGGGCTTCGGCAAGTACAGCAGCTTCGCCGGCGATTACGACGTGCAGTTCAAGAGCGACGACCTGACGGCCGACACGATGCACGTCTTCCTGAATCTGCCGGCGAACCTCACCGACGCGCAGGTGCTGGCGATGACCGGCGACAATAACCGCGCCCAGCAGATCGACCGCGACGTCTTCAAATACGGCTACGCCGGCCTGCCCAACGGCAACAACGTCTTCACGATCGTCACCACCGAAATCACCGGCAACAAAAACGTGCAGCGCTACGTCGGACTGAACCCCGGCGACACCCGCGGCCGCGGCGTCGGCGATTTGAACTTCGACGGCGCGGTCACCCCCGGCGATCTCGCCGGCACGGACTACGGCTTTGAAGGCGTTCTCTACAGTCGCAATGCGGCCTTCAACCCCGCCGCCGACGCCACCGCCGACGGCCTGGTCGACGCCCGCGACATGTTCGCCCTCGAAGCTTCGCTGCGGCTGAGCGCAACGGCCGACGTCAAATCGCAGATGCGCCAACTCGTCCTACGCCGCGGCAACATCAGCGGGGATTTCGGCACGACGGCGTATGACATCGACCTGCTGTTCGACCGCGTGGGACGCACCGGCGACCTCTGGCTCGAAGACCTCACCGTCGACAGCGCCGTCAGCGCCGCCGACGTCGACGCCCTCGTGCGACAGGTGTTCCAGAGCCAGTACGGCGACGCCAACCTCGACGGCGCAGTCAACGCCGCCGACTTCGTCGTGCTGAGCAACCACTTCGGCAAGACCGGCGGCTGGGCGACGGCCGACTTCAATGGCGACAACCTCATCAACGCCGCCGACTTCGTCATCCTCAGCAACAATTTCGGCTACGGCGCGGCGGTCACCGCGCAGGAAATCGCCGCCGTGCAGGCGTTCGGCGCGACCGTGCCCGAGCCGGCGGCACTGGGCTTGACCGCCCTGGCCATCCCCCTGCTGCGCCGGCGTCGACACGCTCGTCACCCGGGCGCAACTCCCCGCGGGGCGGTTTGCGTCAACAACGACCGCACGCATCGAAATCCGCAGAAGGACCCAGCCCAATGAACGTGTTCAGCACCAGCATTCTCGCCAGCACCCTGCTCGCCACGGCGGCCTCGGCGGCGGTCACCGTGCAGCTCTCACTTGTGGTCGACACCGCCAGCCGCACTTACAACGCCTTCGCCACTGTGACCGACACGGCCAACGAAACGCTCGGCCTGCACGGTTTGCAGTTCGACATCACCGGCAGCAACGGCGTGAACGTCGCCACCTCCGGCGTCGTGCTGCCGGCGCCGACCGAGACCACCGATTTCGCCACGTTCTATCAAAAAGGGTTCAAAGTTTTCCGCAGCAACGGCGATCTCGGCCAGGACATCACCGGCTACCAGGAGCTCGTCAACCAGCTCTCGCCCACCGGCACGGGCAATAACAACATCCTCGAAGGCGTCGGCGAGACGGCGTTCACCGAAACCAACGGCGCCATCATCGCCACCAACGTCGCCTACCCCGTGCGCATCGCCGCCGGGACTTACACCGGCGACGTCGGCCTGCTGACGATCAGCGGCTCGACCGACCTGACCACCCTGCTGCCGGCGAATCTCCCTGCCGCGACGAGCGGCGGCGCGGCGTTCAACACCTTCAGCCCCTCGGCCGTGCTCGGGCAGGCCGTAAGCGTCCCCGAACCCGCCGGCCTGGCGGTCGTCGGCCTGTGCGGCCTGATCGCGGCGCGTCGCCGACGGTCGAACTGATCCGACAAAGCCATCGCGTTGAAACAAGTTTTTCAAAAAACGTCCCGAAGCGTCTGCGAACTTTCAAGAGGTGCCTTATGCGTTCACGTCGAAAAGGATTCACGCTCGTCGAGCTGCTCGTGGTCATCGGCATCATCGCGCTGCTGATTTCGATCCTGCTGCCGTCGCTCAACAAAGCCCGCGCCGCGGCGGCGAACATCAAGTGCATGTCGAATGTCCGGCAACTCGCCACCGCTGCCATCATGCAGCAGGCCGAGCGCAGGCGAATTCAGACCACCAGCGGCATCGAAGCGGCCGCATTCAACGATCCTTCCCGTACGAAGTGGTTTTACGACACCGATCCCAGTGCCGGCAACGCAATCAAGGTAATGGACTGGGCCACCGCCCTGCTGCCGTACCTGGCGCAGAAAGACAAGACGATCGTCGGCAATGATCTTAAGGTGGCGATCTTCCGTTGCCCGACGGATCGCTGGCACGACGCGACCACCTACGACGGCTACTACGGCGGCCAGAACTTCCGCGGTTCGGTCGGCCCGAATGGCACAGATTACGTGCCCATGAGCTACGGCATCAATATCGACATCACCGCATCGAAGGGCAAGAGCGGCGATGGCCGGGTTCGCAGCATCCTGCAGAGAGATACGTACATCGGGGTCTGGGGCGGGCCCAATCAGGCCGAGTACGGCGCGCCGCACGGCGACGCCTTGGAAGGCCGGCTTGACCGGGTTAAAGGCCCATCTGAGGTCGCCCTGTTTGCCGACTGCGGCAACCGTCCGGCTCAGATCAACTACGGCAGCCCCTCCGACCGTGAAGACGCCTTGTACTTCACGACCAACTACATGGGCGGCAATACCGGCAGCGGCGGCGACCCGCTCCTGCACGGCACGCTCGAAGGAATCATGCAGACGCCGTGGCTCCGCGGCCGCTTCCCCATTGACCGGCACGACGCCCGTGCGAAGGTCAAGAACGACGGCACCTATGACTACACCCGCGACGCCGGGCGATTGAACATCGCCTTCGCCGACGGGCATGCCGAGACTGTGCAGCGGGCGTATTACCGGAATGTGCGTATTTCTCCATACCGCTCAAAATAATCCGATCCACGAGCCGGATCGCCGCGTACCGAGTGATGAGTGGAGAATGCCCCCGAAAGCCCACGCCAGACATGGCGTGGGCTTTTCGATTGGGCGACGCTGCGAGATGGAGGCCTAGGACGTATCGCTAGGGGGTGTAGGTGCTGATGTTCACTTCTGCTCCCCTGCGCCATATCTTGCCGAGGAGCTTGTTCATGAGGTATTCATCTTCGCACACTACTATGAGTCCACGCCTTCGCTCGGCCGTCCTTGAAGTCCTCGAATCACGTCAACACCTCGACGCCACCCTGAACCCCGTCGGCGACACGTATGTCCGCGACGGTATGTACGCTTCCACAAACTATGGCACTTGGCAGCAAATCCAGGCCAAGCAAGGGCCGACCGACCTGCAGCGCCAGGTGTATGCCAAGTTCGACCTCACCGGCGTCAGCGGGACGGTGAGCAACGCCAAGCTCCGTGTCCACGCCCGGCGCAGCAACACCGTAGACGCCACGTTCGGGATCAGCGTCAAGGGCGTTGCCGACACGACCTGGGGCGAAACGACCGTCACTTGGAACAACAAGCCGACGCAAGGCAGCACGATAGCCCACTGGGACGTGTGGATTTGCCTGGACCAGTGGAGAAGGCAGCGGGACGAGCCCGCGTAGACTTGGTATCTGCTTGGCACGCGATCCATTCC
>DASVSS010000034.1:0-1915 GCA_036387945.1 Tepidisphaeraceae bacterium
GCCACCGTCGGCAACCTCGACTTCGGCCAGGTGAAGGCGTCGGTTTCCGGCCCCATCGTCGATGACAAGCTTGCCGTCCGGCTGGCCGCCTCGAAAACCTCGCGGCGCGGCACGATCTACAACGTCACCAGCGGGAAATACGTCAACGCGCAGGACAATATCGGTCTGCGCGGGCAATTGCTGTGGCGGCCGAGCGACGACGCGCGCCTGACGCTGATCGCCGACTACAACAGGCAGGATCCGGACTGCTGCGCCCAGATCTACGTCCGCACCGGATCGACGCAGCGGCCGCTCAACCGCCAGTTCGCCGGCCTCGCCGCGGCGTTCAACTATCGCCCGCCGAGCACCGATGCCTTCGACCGCGTGACCGACCTCGACACGCCGTTGCGCGCGAAGCAGGAGATCGGTGGCCTATCGTTGCGCAGCGAGTTCGACATCGGCCCCGGCACGCTGACCTCGGTCACGGCATGGCGGTTCTGGGACTGGGTGCCGTCGAACGACCGCGACTTTACCGGCCTTGCGATCACGCCGGTATCGGCCAATCCGTCGCAGCAGGAGCAGTGGACGCAGGAGCTGCGCTACGCAGGCGAGAGCAGCGCGTTCGACTATACGCTCGGTGCCTTTGCCTTCCACCAGACGATCGACACCCAGGGGCTGCAGGTGCAGGGTTTGGCGGCGAGCCGCTTCCTGCTCAATCCGACGAGCGCGAATGCCAACAACCCTGCGGTATTGAACGGCCTCACCTCGCGCAACACGATCGGGTTTGAAAACACCAGTATCGCCGCGTTCGGCCAGGTCGCGTGGAAGGTGACCGACCGCTTGCGCATCCAGCCGGGCCTGCGCGTCAATTATGACAAGAAGGTCGGCAGCTACGTCGCCGACGTGACGACGGGGACGGGCAGCCGGACGCTCAACGCCGACCAGCGCGGCGTGCTGGCGCCGCAAAGCTATTCGGCGCGGTTCAGCGACTGGAACGTCTCGGGCGACCTGACGCTCGCCTATGACGTGACGTCCGACGTCCACGCCTATGCGACCTATGCCAAGAGCTTCAAGTCGGGCGGGATCAACTTGTCCGGCCTGCCGCTCGACACCAACAACGTGCCGATCCAGAGCGCCTCGTCGGTCCGGCCCGAGAAGGTGAACCACTACGAGCTGGGGCTGAAGTCGCAGCTGTACGACCGCACGATGACGCTGAACCTGGCGGTGTTCTGGACGGAGATCGGCGATTATCAGGCGACCGTCACCAACGGCCAGCTGGGCGTGCTGCGCGGCTACCTCGCCAACGCCGAGAAGGTGCGCGTGCGCGGGGTCGAGGCCGACCTGAGCCTGAAGCCGGCGCGCAACCTCACCGTCTACAGCAACGCCGCCTATACCGATGGCAAATACCTGCGCTTCGTCGATGCACCATGCCCGCCCGAACTCGCCGGCGGCACCGCCGCCACCGCGGCCAATCCGGCGAGCCCGCCCGGGACGCCGGGTGGTTTCAGTCCGGCGAATTGCGACATCTCGGGCCAGCGGCTGCCCGGCATCTCCAAATGGTCGCTGTCCTACGGCGCCGACTACAGCCTGCCCGCCAAGCTGTTCGGGCTGAGCGGCAACGCCTATTTCGGCGTCGACGGCAGCTATCGTTCGCGCTTCTCCTCCAACCCCTCGGCGTCCGCCTATACCGACATCGCGGCCTATGCGCTGACGAACTTCCGCCTCGGCTTCCGCGATGACGAAGGGTTCAATACCTTCCTCTGGGTCCGTAACGCGTTCGACACCGAGTATTTCGAGGTGCTGGCGCTGCAATCGGGCAACACCGGGCTGGTCGTCGGCCAGCCGGCCGACCCGCGGACGTACGGGATCACCGTGGGGAAGAGCTTTTGAGGGCTCGTAACTCACGAATATTCCGTCACCCCGGCCGAAGTGCCGG
>DASVSS010000035.1:0-3047 GCA_036387945.1 Tepidisphaeraceae bacterium
GCCGCCGCTGCAGCGCGAGGCGACGGCCGAACGCACGGTGCGGCTGCTGCCGGCGACGTTGCGGGCGATCGCCGAGGGGCGCGTGCCCAAGGGGGAAGTGCTGGCGGTGGCGCGGGTGGCGGGGATCATGGCCGCCAAGCGGTGCGGCGAGCTGATCCCGCTTTGTCACCCGCTGCCGGTGGAATCGGTGGAGGTGTCGTTCGATCTGCCGGAATTGTCGCCCGAAGGGCCGACGGTCGAATTGCACGTCCGCGCCACGGCCCGCATCACGGGCAAGACCGGCGTCGAAATGGAAGCGCTCACGGCCGTCAGCGTCGCGGCGCTGACGGTGTACGACATGTGCAAGGCGATCGACAAGCAGATGACGATCGACAACGTACGGCTTGTCTCGAAGACCAAGTCTACGCCGACCACCTTATCGCAATGCGTTAGATCTTCCCCGCCTGCTTGAGTTTCACGACGCGGCGCATCAGTTCCGTCGCCACGTCGGGGTCGTAGCCCACGATGCCGTCGACGTGCATTCCGACGAGGCCGGTGCTGAGGTCCTCGCTGCTGTAAAGCACCCCGAGCTTGTCGGCCACCTTGATGCCGCGCAAACGGAACTTTGTCGCGTCGGCGCCGAGTTTGGTGAGTGAGAATACGCGGTACTTCGGCTCGAGCTTCTCGGCGTACACCGCGAACTCCTTCGGCAGCGTGGAGGTGATCTGCCCGGCTTCGGACGGGAAGATCTTCGTCATCTCCGACTGCACGGCCGCGTCGAACTCGCCCACTCCACCGCAGGCGTCGATCACGAGCAGGCCGCCGGCGGCGACGAATTTTTTGATCGCGTCGCGCTGTGGGTCGGTAAGCTCAAAGCGGTCCGTGCCGGTGAGGTGGGCGATCTTGTAGCCGTCGAGCGCGTCCTTGCCGAGCTCGACGGATTTGACGTCCAGGGCCAGGTTGTCCTGGTTGTGAGTCACGGCCCCCAGGCGCTGCCAGCCGCCGGGCTCGGGGTCCCAGTTGCCGCTGTATTTCAGGCGGGCGATCTTGGCAGTGGTCGTCGGCGTCTTTTTCTCGTCCTTGCGGACGGCGTGGGTGTCGCCCTTGTAGCGGGCCTGCTGCTTATCGACACTGTAGAAAAAGGCGTTGGCAATGAAGTAGTAGACTTCTTCCTTCGACAGGTCGCGGCGCTGCAGCACTTTGCTGAAATCGTCCGCCGGGATCAGCACCATCAGCAAGCGGGCGCCGTTGCTGATGGCGTCGATGCGGGGCTTGCGCTTCCACGTCGCCATCTTGCTGAGCTGATTGCTCAGCAGAGGGTGGTCGCCCTTGTTCTGCAATTGCGTGAACTCATAGGCCGGGAACAGCTCTTTGGCCAGGTCGCGGAAGGACTTGGCGAAGTCGTTCTTGCCCACGTCGGCGTTGCCGATGATGAGGCCGCCTTCCTCGACGTATTGCTTGAGCATCGCCTTTTCTTTGTCGGTGAAGCTCAGCGACTGGTTGCCGCTGACGTAGAGCATCGACGAATCGTGCAGATCGCGGATCGTCGCGAAATTGAGATTCACGATCTGCCAGTTGAGCGTGCGCTCGACCTTGCGCTCGACCCAGCGGGTGGCGTTGGCGACGTCGCGGGGGCGCTGGTTCCAGTTGCCTTCGACGCCTTTGGCGTCTTTTTCGGTGATGTTGTACTGCAGCTTGTTCATCATCACCGGCGCACGGCCGCGCGAGAGGAAGAGCAAGGCAAAGCAGGAGTCGATCTCGCTGCCCCAGTGCCCGGCGGCAGCCTGGCGTTTGACGAGCAGATCGCCGCCCTGCTCGAACCAGTCGATGTTGCCGATGTACTTGTACCCGCTGGCAACGCCGACTCGCTCGATGCCGTACATGGAATACATGTCCGGCTTGGCGAGCAGTCCCGGGAAGAAGGCGGCGATGCGCTCAAGGCCTTTGGTGATGCGCGGGTCGGTGACGTTGCCTTTGGTGCCTTCGATGCCGGCGTCGGCGTGGAGGAATTCCTGCGTGATGAACAGCGTCGCCACGCCGGCGGCGGTCATCTGGATGTCGACCGGGTGCCTGGCATCGGGGGCGCCGTCGTAGTTCCAGCCGCCGTCGGGCTGCTGCACCTTCTGCCACGCCTGCTCGATGACGGCCCAGTAATCGCGGGGCATCGGTTCCAGGCGCTGCGATACCGCCCAAGCGCCGAGCACGCCGTACTGCGAGCAGCTTAAGTCGACGCGATTCCCGCCGGGCTGGTAATCATAGAAGCCGCGGTTCTTGGCCTTGGGGCTGAGCGAGATGCCGGTCTTGAGGAGGCGTGAATCCTTGTTGAGCGCGATCTTGTTCGCCGGGGTATCGGGCAGGTTCAGCCACACGTTGGCGCGCATGCCGATCGCGTAGTGCCCGGTGATGGCCGCGCCGCGGAGCCATTCTGTTGCTTTGACGATGCGCGGGTCGAGCGGCTTCTCGCCGGCGGCGAGCAGAGCGTAGGTGCACAGCGCCGTACGGCCTCCCCACTGGCCGAGGTCGGCGCCGGCGTTGCCGCCGGGGGCGACCTGCACCCTCTCCCAGTTGCCGTGCGAATTCTGCTGCTTGTACAGGTACGCGACGCCCTTCTTGATCGCCGCGTCGATCTGCTCGGGCGTGGCGGCGGCGGCCGGGCGTGCGGCGGCGAAGGCGGCCAGCGCACACGTCGCCAGGACCAGAGAGATGCGATTCGATCGTGTCATGACGGGTGCTTCCGATCTGGATTCGACTAGCCATCTATCTCTTCGCGCGACACGCGGCGCGGGTGCGGCGGCCCGCACGTTACTGTCCCTGGAATAAATACATCGGCCGGCGCGACAGCCATCGCGATGCGGTGCGCGCGTCGACGCCCAACTTCGCGCCGTTGATCTCCACGCCAAGGGCCGATCGGTCCTGCGACGCGGCGGCGAATCCGCCCAGGCCGCCCAGAAGCGACGGTTTGTATTCCATCCGCACGACGTGCGGGCGGCTCACGCCCGCCCGCTGCGCCGCGGCCGCCGCGGCGGCGTCGAGATCGCCGATCTCGTCGATCAGCTTAAGCTTCAGCG
>DASVSS010000036.1:0-5043 GCA_036387945.1 Tepidisphaeraceae bacterium
GCGTGATTGATTCCCCCTCCCCTTGCGGGAGGGGGCAGGGGGAGGGGTGGCGGACGCCGAGTAATTTGATCGGCGCAAATCGTAAAGCGTTCGGGCTTTTTAGGTCGATGGCGGCGTTTTGGCATTTCGGCAGCCGCCACCCCTCACCCTATCCTCTCCCACAAGCTATTTATTTAGCTGACTCATCAGGGACATCATCTGGTTTTCGTGGCACGGGCGCCCGCCCGTGTTCGCGTCGCCGACGCGAGAATACTTGCCGCCAAGGCGGCAAGCACGGGCGAGGCGCCCATGCCACAAGTGGAGCGACGGGGCCGATGAGTCAAGTATGTGAATGCCCTCCCACAAGGGGAGAGGGACTTGGTTCACGGGCGGCAGTGGGCCGCATTGCATGCACGGTCCGTACTATGCCACCGCCGCCCGCCGCAATCCGTGCCCGTGCACCGCGGCCTGCACCATGCGGACGATGTCGTGCACCGCGTCGGTCCAGGTGCTGCTGCGCGTCCGACAGGTGAAATCGCCGAAGCGGTCGTGAACGGTGGCATGCATCTCGATCCGCCCGCGGACGCGGCGCATCGAGAGTTTCATCACGAACTGACCAATCCGGTCGCCGAGCCGAAGCGTGCGCTTCAGGCGGCTCATGAGTTGTTTGCGGTGCGACCCTTTGAGAAGAACGTTGCCGGCGTCGAGCGTGATCATGCGAACTCCTTTGTTACCCTCAAATCCTGAGGGACATCGTCGCGAAGACACAAAACGAAGCGGAAGCTGGTTCGGGGCGGATGCGGTCGGGATGCGTCATGCAACCGCAGTGCCGCAGCATAGCCGCTCGTCCCCGGGTGGACAACGAAATTCAAAACGGTATGTTACGCGGCTCGCAATCGGAAAGGAGTTGTCCGTGGCAAAACCCCGTCGCCGTCGCAAGATCGGCTCGAAAAAACGCAAAGCCCGTCGCGACCGTCGCAAGCGGTAACGCACGGCCACCTCGCCCGCCTGATTTCATCCATACACCCCGCGGGAGCGCGGCCACCCGGCCGCGCTCCCGCGTCTTTATCGCGTGCTAACATGGCAGGAGTAGACCTGCTGCCCAATCGCAAGGCAGGTGGAATGAACGCCAAGACGCTAAACACCCCAAGGAAGAGCAGCCAGAATGAACGTCGAGGCCGCGGCGACCGCTGAGGTCAAAAAGATAAGGAGCAGACCAGCCACAGATGGCACAGATGAACACAGATTAGAAAAATTTTTGATTTATCTGTGCTCATCTGTGCCATCTGTGGCTTTCTTCTCTTCTCCGCAGTCTCCGCGTTTTTTCAATCCATCTCCTTTCTTGGTGGCCTTGGCGTCCCGGCGACTTGGCATTCATTTATCTTCCCCATCTCGTCTGAAACGCAGGAAGTGAGCACCAATCCGCATGGCCGCCCGTGAACCCAAGTCGAAATCGCCCGCCCCGGACGCGAAGTTGTTCGTCAACCGCGAGCTGAGCTGGCTCGATTTTAACGACCGCGTGCTGCAGCTTGCTCAGGACAAGGCCAACCCGCTTCTGGAGCGGGTTAAATTTCTGGCGATCTTCGCCAGCAACCTCGACGAATTTTTCATGAAGCGCGTCGGCGGCCTGCAGCGGCAGCGGACCGACAAGCTCGCCGAGCGGTCGCTCGACGGAATGACCGTCGACGAACAGCTCGACGCCGTGCACACGCGCGTCCGCCCGATGCTTAGCGAGATGTACCGCCTCTGGTTCGACGACCTGCACCCGGCGCTGAAAAAGAAGGGCATTGGTATCCGGCGCTACGAAACCCTGGGCACCGCGGAAAAAACCTTCGCCGACGACTTTTTCCGCCGCCAGGTCTTTCCGATCCTCACGCCGCTGGCGGTTGACCCGGGGCACCCGTTCCCGTTCATCAGCAATCTCAGCCGCTCGATGGGCGTGATGCTCGAAGTCAATCTTCCCGGCGGCGGCGGGGCGCGCAGCTTCTGCCGGATCAAGCTGCCCGAGAACCTGCCCCGCTGGGTGCCGCTGCCCGAGGCCGGCAACTTCGTGCCGCTCGAAGGGGTGATCGCCGGCAATCTGCAGTCGTTGTTTCCCGGGATGACGGTGCTGGAACACCACCTGTTCCGCGTCACCCGCAACGCCGACATTGAGATGGACGAGGAAGACGCCGACGATCTGCTGGCCATGGTCACCGAAGAGCTGCGCAAGCGCCGCCTCGCCGGCGTCGTGCGGCTGGAGCTGCCCGAGGCGATGGGCGAGGAGATGAAGCAGCTGCTCATCGAAGGCACCGACGTCGATCCCGAAGACGTCTACCTTGTCCGCGGCCCGATCGACATGGACGATCTGATGGCCTTGTCGCTGCTCGACCGCCCGGACTTAAAGTTCAAACCGTGGACGCCGCTTGTCCCCCCGCGACTGGCCGACGAAGACGCGGATTTTTTCAGCGTCATCCGCACCGGCGATTTGCTCGTCCACCATCCGTACGAAAGCTTTTCGGCCAGCGTGGAGCGGTTCATCAAGACCGCCGCCCATGATCCGAAGGTGCTGGCGATCAAGATGACGCTTTACCGCACGAGCAGCGACAGCCCGTTCGTGCCCGCCCTCATCCGCGCCGCCGAGATGGGCAAGCAGGTGGCGGTACTGGTGGAGATCAAGGCCCGCTTCGACGAGCAACGCAACGTCGAACTGGCCCAGAAGCTCGAAAAAGCCGGCGTGCACGTCGTCTACGGCATGGTGGGGCTCAAGACCCACAGCAAGCTCGCGATGGTCGTCCGCGAAGAGCCCGACGGCCTGCGCACGTACTGCCACATCGGCACGGGCAACTACAACTCCAAGACCGCAACGCTCTACACCGACCTGGGTTTGTTCACCTGCAACACACTCATCACCGCTGACGTGATCGAGCTGTTCCACCATCTCACCGGCCGCAGCGTCAAGGCCGATTACGGCAAGCTGCTGGTCGCGCCGGTGAACATGCGCGACCGCTTCCTGCTCATGCTCCGCCGCGAGATCGACCACGCCAAGGCCGGCCGCAAGACGCACGTGATCGCCAAGATGAACGCCCTGCAGGACGACCTGCTGATCCACGCCCTCTACGACGCCAGCAAGGCCGGCGTGCAGATCGACCTGATCGTCCGCGGCTTCTGCTGCCTGCGCGCCGGCGTGCCGGGCCTGAGCGACAACATCCGCGTCCGCAGCGTGCTCGGCCGATTCCTCGAACACACCCGCGTCTACTACTTCCACAACGCCGGGCAGGAAGAGTTCTACATCGGCAGCGCCGACTGGATGGTGCGGAACCTCGACTACCGCGTCGAGGCCATCACGCCGATCGAAGACGCGCAACACCGCGCCGCGATCCGCGACATCCTCGACGCCAGTCTCACCGACCCCAACGCCTGGACCTTACAGCCCGACGGCACCTGGCAGCGCCCGCCGACGCGCCGCGAGGCCGAGCACACCCAGGAAGTGCTCATGCGCCGCACGCTCGACGCCGCGGCGCGCCAGCCGCGAATCTGACGCGGGCGGCCTCGGCGTACCGCGCCCGCTTACCCCCGCGGCGTCACGAGATCGATCCGCCCGTCCTCACCGATCGAAACGAAGAGGAACGATCGCGTCGCTTCCAAGGCTTCGTCGAACACGAACGCGACGGACTGTAGATCAACGAGGCGGGTGAAGATCGTATCGATCTCGACGACCGCGATCGGCAATGCGTCGAGGCGATGCTCGTATCGCACCTTCTTGTCCGTCGTCACCAAGGCATCGAACGACGCGGACGCGGCGGCGGCGAGCAAATCACCGTTCTCCAGCTCGCGCCACCCCATATCGCGACAGTGCAATACGTCATGGCCCCGGAAGAGCCTCCCGGCGCGATAATGCACGCAGTTATCGAGCAAGACCTTCACAGCCGCCGCAGCGCCTCAAGCATGCCCATTGCCGCCAAGTCGATCACGGCAACGGCCGACTCGCGACTCACGTCGGGGAAGCCGTCGAGGAATTCGTCCAGGGGATCGCCCATCCGCAGGTGATCGAACAGGATCTGCACCGGCACGCGCGTGCCACGGAAGCACGGCTCGCCGGACATGCGGGCGGGATTCACCCAGATGAAGCGGCCGAGCAGCGTGTCCTCGGGCAGCAGGTCGCGGTCGGGGCGGGGGGCACGTCGGTGTTCGGTTGCCGTGCTCATGCGTCCGATGATACCACGCCGTCGGGGCCGGGGTCACGCCGTTGGCGGTGCCGGGGCAGCTCGCGCAGGGCGGGCGTCTTGCCAGCAAACCCGTCCTGTTCTTCCGGCAGGCGGGACGCCCGCCTTACGCCAAGCGTTCGATGCTCTCGAGTATGTCGGCCGCGTCGCGACGGGAGGTGTCGCGGCCGGGGCCGCCGACGATGTAGTCTGAGCCGCCGCCGCCGTTGAATCGGTCGTCGCCGGCGTCGCCGTACATCTGGTCGACCGCGCCGGCGCCGCCGATCAGCACGTCGTCGCTGTCGCCGCCGCGGAGCAGGTCAGGGGCGCCGCCGCCGTCGATCGTGTCGATGCCATCATTGCCGTAGAGGCGGTCCCTGCCGGCGTCGCCGCGGATCGAGTCATTAGCGGCCGACCCGAGGATCGTGTCGTTGCCCGCGCCGCCGCTGATCGTGGCCGCGGCGGGGTAGTTGACGTCGATGCGGTCGTTGCCTGCCAAGCCGACGATGCTGAAGGCCCCGACGTGCCCGATCCGCAGCCGGCGCGACTGCCCGTTGACCGTCACGCGGACGCGGCCGTCGCCGGCGGGAGGGTCGACGCGGATTACGTCATTGGCGTTCGTGCCGACCGCGTACACCTCGCGGCGGTCGACGAGGATGCCGCTGGTCACGCGGCGAGTGCCGATCACAGTGGCCGGGGCGACCGTACCGCCCGGGCCGGGCTTGGCGTAGGCGACAAGGGCGTTGCCGTAAGCGTCGACGTCGATGGCGGTGACGTTGAGGTTGCCGGTGCCGAGGGCCACCGCGCCGCTTTCGTCGGGCGTGCCGGCGGCGGCGTAGCGGCGCGCGTACGCGGGGCGGGGGGCTAGGCCGTCTTCCGC
>DASVSS010000037.1:0-11300 GCA_036387945.1 Tepidisphaeraceae bacterium
ACTGGCGGGCGGGACGCCCGCCAGTGCATCGGACGCACGCGCCCGCGGGTCCGGCCCGGCGTTTTACTTCGCCAGCGCTTCGACGGCCTTGCTGATGCCCGCGGGGTCGAGGCCCTGGTGGCCCATCTGCTGCCAGAGGCCGCCGGGGCCTTCGCGGTGCGTGCCGCTGTGGTTGTACTTGCCTTTGTAGCCGCGCTTGAGCAGCGCCGTGCCGAAGCGCGAGCCGAGGCCTGTCTTGACGTTGAAGCCTTCGGTGACGAGCACGAACGCCGCGGTCCTGGCGAGCATGTCCATCACTTCGTTATCGCTCTTGTTGAGCGTGCTCTTGGCGATGAGGCCGACCTTGATGCCCTTTTCCTGCAAGCCGATCACCGCGTCGAGCGCGCGGTAGACGGTCTCGCCGACGGCGACGATGTACCCGCCGCCCTCGGGGGCCTTGCGGATGATGTCGTCACGGCCGACCTTGAAGGTGTAGCCGTCGCCGTAGAACGGCGTGCCGTCTTCCTTAAGGATGTCCGGCACGGGGGCGCGGTTGCTGAAGACGAACCGCAGGCCTTCTTCCTTGAAGATGCTCTTGACGCACTTCTTGAACTGGTGCTGGTCGGCGGGGAAGTAGAGCCGCGTGGTGTCGTGGCCGTCGTCGGGCAGGCCGCTGTCGGCGAACATGCTGTTGATGCCGAAGTGGCAGGTGTTGTCGGCCATGTCGTCGCAGCCGCTGTGGCTGAAGTGGGCGATGACGTTGGACTTGTTCAGGCGCGACATCGTGATCTCGCTCACGCACATCTCGAGGAACGCGCTGAACGTGCCGAAGATGCCGACTTTGCCCTTTTCGGCCCCGAAGCCGCTGGCGGCGGAGAAGTTGCCGCGCTCCATGATGCCGGCCTGAACGAACACTTCCGGGTGCTTCTTGCGGATGTGCACGAGGCCGCACGAGCCTTCGAGGTCGTTGTCGAAGACCTTCACGCTCGCCACCCGCTGCTCGGGCGTCATCTCGTCGAGGATCTCGTTGATGATCTTGCCGAAGTCGTCGCGGTTCTTCCCCACGCCGGTGCTGCCGCGGTAGGTCAGCGGGCTCTTGTCGGGCTTGGCGTTTTTGATCATCTCGATCGCCGCGGCGTACTTGCCGTTGCCCCGTTGTTCGAGGTACTTGATCGCCACGTCGGCCTTAAGCACTTCGTGGGCGTGCGGGTTGTTCTCGGCGTGCTCGATGCCGGGGGCCATGAACCGCTTGATGATCAGCGCCCGCGGGTCGGTCGTGCTGAACGCCCGGGCAAGGCTGGTGTAGAGGGCGGTGAAATCCTCCCCCATCACCGTTTCGGTGATCAGCCCGTGGCCGGCCATGGTCTTGGTCAGGTCAAAGCCGGCCATGTATTCGTTGGGATGGCCGGAGATGGTGACGTTGTTGTCGTCGATGAGCACCTTGATGTTGAGCCGCTTGCCGACGCTGAGGCGGGCGGCCTCGGCGTTGTCGCCTTCCATCTGCGAGCCGTCGCTGCCGAGCATGATGACGGCCTTGTCCGGGTTGGCCATCTGCACGCCGTTGGCGAAGGCCCACATGTGCCCCAGCCGCCCGGACGAGAATTTCACGCCCGGGGTCAGCCCTTTCTCCGGGTGGCCGGGGAGCTTTTTGTCGTACTCGCGGTAATGCAGCAGCATCTCCGCCGGCATCGCCCCTTCGAGCACGCTCAGCAAATACTGCGTCGCCACGCGATGCCCGGCTTCGTCAAAAAAAACCGGCAGGATCGGCGCGCCGTTCTCGATGAACGCCCGGATGATGAGCACTTCCGGCACCGTGTCGTACGCCCCGCCCGTATGCCCGCTGAGCCCCTTCGCCCCGGCCAGGGCCGTGAAGAACACGATCGCGTCGCGGCAGATCTGCACGTTGTGCTGCAGCGTCTGGAGATCCTCCGGCGACAACTTTTCCTTCGCCGGATCGAGTTTGAGCGGCTTCAGGGCTTTGAGATCGATGGGGAAGGATTCGGTGGCCATAGGCAGCGGAGAATAATTCGGGGGCGGGGAAGTGCAACCGGAAATCGGCGGCGGGGCGGGATTCACCCTGCCCGAAGCCCACCGCGTGGGGTGCGCTTGGCCGGGCGGCGCTGGTCATTTCTCGATCACGGGTGACGGCGTTAATCTGCGCCGCGGAGAACACGGATGTTCGAACATCGCCTTAAAATTCTGTTGTTGCTGCTGGTGTTCGCCGCCGGGGGGCTGGTCGTGCGGGCGTTTTCGATTCAGGTCGTCAGCGGCGGACGGTGGGCGGGGGAGTCGGCCCGGGCAATGCGGGATCAGGCGCTGACCGAAGCGCCGCGGGGGCGGATCCTTGACGTAAAAGGGCGGGAGATCGCGGTCGACCGGCCCTGCATCGACGTGCGGGTGGATTACCGGGCGATCGCGTTCGAGCCCGACGCGGCGTGGCTGCGCGGGGTGTCGCGGGCGCGGCTGAAGCGGCGCGACGAGCTTTACACGGCGCGGCCCCGGGCCGAGCGGGCGCGGCTGCTGGCGGACGAGGCCGAAAACGTCAAGCGCGACATCGACGCGATGTGGGTGACGCTGGCCAAGGTGGCCAAGCGCAGCGAGGCCGACATGCGGCAGCAGCGGACGGCGATCGTCGAACGGGTGACGACGATCAAGAACATCGTCCGCGCCCGCAAGCAGAAAGAGGCCGACGCCCGGGCGGCCGTGCCGGTGGCGTGGTACAGCCGGCTGCTGGGGGGCAACCGCGAGGACGTCGTGGCCGAGGTCGAGCTCGGCGAGGAGCGGGCGTCGCACGTGATCGTGCCCGACGTCGCGGCCACCGATTACGCCGATTACGTCGAGCTCGCCCGGCGCGTGGACGAGATGCCTGGGCTTGAATTGCGGCCGAGCTTGCGGCGGACGTACCCGTTCGGGCCTGTGGCGGCGCAGGTGCTGGGGCGCATGGGAGCGGTGGATTCCGAAGACATCCGCAACGACCCCGGCGCCGCCGACCGCCTGCGCAAATACGCCGACAGCGACACCCGCGGCAAGGCCGGCGTGGAGGCGATGCTCGAGGGGACGCTGCGTGGCCGCCGCGGCGCGGCCACGCTCGGGGCCGGCGGCGAGACGGTCGAAAAAATCGACATGCAGCCCGGGCGCGACGCGCGTGTGACGATCGACATGGCGCTGCAGAAGTCGATCGAAGACGCCTTCGACCACGTGCTGTTTTCGCCGTCGAAGGAAGTGCCGGTGGCGGAGATGAAGATGAACGGCGCCGCCGTCGTCATCGACGTCGCCACCGGCGAAGTGCGCGCGATGGTGTCGGCGCCGGGGTACGACCCCAACACGCTCGACCGCGACTGGAACGCGCTGGCGACCGACAACGTCAATGATCCGCTGCTCAACCGCGCCACGCTCGTGGCGCGCGAGCCGGGGAGCACGGTGAAGCTGATCGTGGGCCTGGGCGCGATGACCGACCGGCTGATCGGCCCGGACTCGCGCATCGAGTGCGACGGCTACCTGCACGTCAACGGCAAGCCGCTGCGCGACACCGCGCGGTGCTGGACGATGAGCCAGTTCGACTACGGCCGCCACAGCCAGGGCGCCAGCCCGCACCCGACGGGGCTGCTGAATTTTCCTGAAGCGATCGAGCGCTCGTGCAACGTGTTCTTCGAAAGCCTGGGGGACAAGTTCGGCATCGAAGGGCAGCGCGCGTGGTTCGAGCGTTTCGGGCTCGGCCGCCCGACGGGCGTGGGGCTGCCAGAGGCGCGCGGGCGGCTGCCGGCGCTGGACACGCCGGCGGCGGTGCGGCGGTCGGTGGCGTGGTTCGCGTCGATCGGGCAGGGGCAGATGGCGGCCACGCCAATCCAACTCGCCAACGTCGCCGCCACGATCGCCCGCGACGGCGTGTGGGCGCGCCCGACGCTCGTCGCCGCAGAGGGCGGCCAAGCGCCCGAGCGGCGCGGCCTGGGCCTTGATCCCGTCGCCGTCCGCCTGGCGCAGGAAGGGATGTCCAACGTCGTCAACGGCCTCGCCGGCACGGGCACGTTCGCGCACCTGCCGGACCTGGAAGTCGCCGGCAAGACCGGCTCGGCGCAGTCGTCGCCATTGAAGCTCATCGTCCGCGATCCCACCGGCAAGCCACTGCTGGACGCGCGCGGGCGGCGGATCTATCAGCCCGTGACGCTCGGCACGACGCGCAACATCAACCCGCTCGTGCCGTGGTACCGCGCCATCGGCCGCGGCGAAGACCACCTGCCCGCCCACGCCTGGACGATCGGCTTCGCCCCGCGGCACAACCCGAAGATCGCCTTCGCGGTGCTCGTGGAATACGGCGGCAGCGGCGGACAGTCGGCGGGCAGCGTGGCGAAAAAACTCCTTCAGGCCTGCCAGCGCGAAGGGTACCTGCCCGGCGGGGCGAACTAGCGATCGCGCGGCACGGCGCGGCGTAGCGTGTTCTGCTCTACAATCGCCGCCGCATGAATCCCGATACCGAACTGCCGCCGACCCTGCCGCGCCGTGTCGGCGGGCGGACGTGGCTCGAACTGCCCGTGCGCCCGTGGCTGGTGCTGGCGGTGTTGATGACCCTGGTGGCGATCGCCCTGGCCGCCCACCGCTACAGCGGCACGATGCAGCAGCGGCGGCTTGTCGAATCGGGCACGTCCGTCGTGGCGACGGTGAAGACCATCGGCCTGGTGAGCGAGCGGCAGGCGTCGCGCGACGAGCCGCGGCGCGTGCGCCTCGTCTACACCGATCCCGCCAGTGGCCGCGAGATCAGCAGCGAGGGGATGCTGTCGCGCAAGGAGCGCTCGCGCGTGGAGCTGGGGCAGAAGTTCAACGTCCGCATCGATGCGGCCGATCCTGACCGCTGGACCGACCGCACCGAGCCCTCGCCGCTGTCGGCGGAGCTGGCCGTGCCGATGCTGATGCTGCCGGTGGCGGCCGTCTGCTGGGCGGCGGCGTGGCTGAAGAAGCGGCGCGTCGCCCGCGCCGCCCGCGCCGGCGGCCTGCACACGGCCCGGGTGGTAAGCGTGCGGCAATCGCCGCTGGCGCCGATGAGCAAGCAGATCGGCGTCGTGCTCGACGGCCCCGACCGCGTCGTCCGCCCGCTCTACTGGCCGGCGAAGTTCGGCCCCGTCCACCCCGACGATCAGATCGACGTCATCGCCGGCCCCAGGGGCCCGGTTCTGGCGGCCCGGGCGTACGGCGGGTGAGGCCCCGGTCGCTCGCACCGCGAAGTCGACTCTCTGGTTCGTCCTCTTCCGCGAGGCCAGGCGGGGGCGGCCAAAGACATGCCAATAGCGGATCGCGGACGCCGGCGAAACAAATCCCTCTCCCCCCGAGGGAGAGGGTAGGGTGAGGGGGGCGGGTGCCTAAGTGCGATGAAGTGCCGAGTCGCGTGTTGCGCGACGATGAAGCGTTACGGCGTCCGCCCCCCTCCCCTAACCCCTCCCCCCCTAACCCCTCCCTCGAGGGGAGGGGGACCGGGCGGATGTCGGCGCTTCTGAGCAACGCAACGCTCGATGCCCGCGCGTAATCTCACTCGCAGCCGGGGTCCGGAAAGAAACTTCACTTCAGCGCCTCCGCTTGGCGATCGCCGCCCATGCCGGGACAATCACCGGCGACTTTGATCGAACGCACCCTTCGCCAACTCGCGCTGAGCCGTCACTGGCCGATCCTCGCGGCGACCGCCGTGCTGGTGGCGATCGGCGTGGTCACCATCCACGCCGACGACCCGGCCGCGGGGCGCAAGCAACTGGTGTTTCTCGGCATCGCCGCCGCCTGCCTGGCGGCATTTCAGGCCGTCGATTACCGCATCATCGGCAAGTACGCGGGCACGTTTTATGTCCTGGCGGCGGGGCTGATCGCCTACACCGTTCTGGGCAGCATCGTCACCGTGCCGGGCGTGGTGGCGCGCAACGCGGCGTACAACTGGATCGCCTTCGGGCCGCTGGCGCTGCAGCCGTCGGAATTGATGAAAGTCGCTTTCGTGATGGTCATGGCGCGGTACCTCCGCTTCCGCTCCAACTACCGCACGCTCGGCGGCCTGGTCGCGCCGTTCCTGCTGGCGGCGCTGCCGATGCTGCTGATCCTCAAGCAGCCGGACCTGGGTACGGCGCTGGTGTTCATCCCGACCTTGTTCGCCATGCTCTACGTCGCCGGCGCCAAGCGCCGGCACCTCGCGGCGGTCGTGCTCGCGGCGGCGGTGGCGATGCCGTTCCTGTGGATGAGCGGGCAGCACTGGATCAGGCACGCCGACGGCGCGACCCGCACGCTCTGCGGCAGTTGCTCGAACGTCCCCGGGCTGAACCTGCTGCCGCAGTTCGTGAAGCACTACCAGCGCGAGCGCTTGTTCGACTTGTTCACCGACGACCTGGATTTATCCGACAGCACCCTGCAGATCCGCAAGGCCATGACCGCCCAGGGCAGCGGCGGGTTCTTCGGCAACGGCGTCGGCGACATCCGCTTCGGGCAGACCGTGCCCGAAGGGCGCAATGACATGATCTTCGCATTGATCGGCGAGCAGTTCGGCTTCGTCGGCAGCACGCTCGTGATCGCGATGTACCTGGTGATCTTCGTCACCGGCCTGTGGATCGCCGGCGGCACGCGCGAGCCGTTCGGGCGGCTCGTCGCCATCGGCATCGTCGTCATGCTGGCCGGGCAGATGTGCATCAACCTGATGGTGGTGATGAAGCTCATGCCCGTCACCGGTGTCACGCTCCCGTTCGTCAGCAGCGGCGGCAGCAGCCTCATCGCCAGCTTCATGAGCATCGGTTTGCTCCTGAACGTCGGCCAGCGGCGGCCGATTGTGATGGCGCGGGAGAGTTTTGATTATGAATAGGGGTTAGGGGTTAGGGGTTAGGGAATGCCATCGAGGCTTCCACTAACCCCTAACCCCTCACCCCTGTCCTCACCTCCCAATGCTTCCCTTGAACCGAAACCGTTTCCGCAGCTTCGTCAGGCCGCGCAGGACGAAGATCGCCAGGACGCTCGTGTAGAACGCTCCGGCGACGTTGGGCCACAGTGGGATCGGTTGGCCGTACACGCCTACGCGGCCCTGCAGCCAGAGGACGATCGCCGTCACGATGCCGCCGAGGAAGACCACGACGAAGTGCGTCCAGGCGTGCTCGACGTTCAATGCCCGGTCTGTGCCGGCCATGAGGAAGGCGACGAGCGTGTATGCCAGCGCGTACCCGCCGAGCGGGCCGGTGCCGATGAGGTCGTGCAGCAGCCCCAGCACAAAGCACCCGCCGACCGCGGCGTGCTGGCGGGCGTTGATGGCGATGAAGGCGACCGCGATCAGCACCACGTTCAGCGGCCCGCCGCCGATCTGCGCGACCCCGCCCAGGCCGCTTTGCAGGCCCAGCGCGAGATAAGCGAGAACGAAGAATGGCACCCAGCGCAACGCACGGGCCATGATCGGCGATCCGCGACGGCGGGGCAATCGCACGATCGGCCAACTCCGACTTTCCGCTACCCTGAGCAATCCCTGAACGGCGATTCAAAAGAGGAAAGCGATTTACACTCGCCGCCGCTGCGCCTGCCGTCGATGATGCGCCGATGCCGCTTGCCCTTACCGCTGCCATCGTCGCCGTCACCTTGCATGCACAGTGGTCGTCTCAGACCGGGGCGCAGCTCGATGCGCGGGTGCAGGCGCTGCGCGCCGCCGGCGAGCCGGTGCTGCCGGGCGATTTCGCCCGGCCCGGCATCGACGGCGCGGCCGCGGCGCTAAAGGCGGCACTGGCGAAGATGGCGGCAGAGCCGTCCGAAGCCATGGGCGCGCTCGACGATTGCGACGTCATCGAGCCGCCGCTGACCGACTTCGAAGCCGAGCTCATCCGCGACGCCGTCGGGGACCACGCCGACACCCTCGCCGCCGTGCGGGCCGCCGCCGGGGCGTCGATGGAGCGCCCGCCGGTGGCAATCGGCGCGGCGATCTCGTCGCTTAATCCCGTGCGCGCCGCCGCGGGCCTGGTGAAGTACGCCGCTCTCGGCCGCGCCCACGCCGGGGCGTCGGACGCGGCGATGCGCAGCGCCGACGATCTGCCCACGCTGGCGCGTTACGCCGCGGGCGACGAGTCGCTCATCGGCCACCTCGTGGCGTGCGGCATCGACGCGATGGAAGTCGAATTGCGCGTCTCGATCGCACCGAAATTAAGCATCGGCGCCGCGCCCCCGGCGGTCGCGCCGGCGGCCGTGCGGGCGGCGATCGACCGGCTGCTCGACCCGACCGAGCCCCGCGCCCGTCTCATGCGCGCTCTTCGCGGCGAGCGGTCGCTCATCCTCTACAACCTCACCGCCACCGAAGCGCAGGACAACCCGATGCCCGTGGCGATGGGCCTCGACGACCCCGTGAGCCGCTACGTCGCGCGGCCGCTGTTGAACACTTATGCCGTCGCCTGCCTGGACGTGATGACCGAGGTCATCCGCTGCTCCGCCGAGGCGGACGCGCCCGCATTCAACAAGGCGATGGACGGCTGGCTCACGGCCGCCGCGGGGCGCAACGGCGACGGCGCGCTGTTCGCGTCGATCATCGTGCCCGGCATGCGACAGGCGCTGGAGACGCAGTTCCGCATCCAGACCTGCCGCGAAGCCGCCGCAACGGCGCTGGCCGTGCGGTGGTACGCGACCGAGCACGACAACAACCTGCCGGCGAAGCTCGAAGACTTAGTCCCGAAGTACCTCCCGCGCCTTCCGCGCGATTACCTGGCGACGAACGCGCCGCTGCGCTACCGCCCCGGCAAGACGCCGATCCTCTGGGGCGTCGGCGAAAACGGCCGCGACGACAACGGCGTCGAAGCCCGGCCGCATCAGTCGGTCAAGGAGCAGCGCGAAACGAACGACGAGGTGTTCCATCTCGCCGCGCGGCCGCGTAAGGGGCACTAATTCGTGGAACTCAACAGCGCAGCGTTGTCGCTTAGAGACGCAACAAAGCGCCTCGTCCGGTTCCTCCCCCGTGTACGGGGGAGGAGACTGCCGATGTTGTTTGACGCCGGCCTTCGTCAAGAGAACAACGGCATCACACGAGCGTGCGCGAGAACACCGCCGAGCGGGCACGGTTGAGATACGTCAGCGCGGCGGTGTCGGTGCGCTCGTTCGTGCTGACGCTCAGCAGCCCGGAGCCGGGACCGACGCGGGTGCTGCTCCAGTTGGCGTTGCCGTCGCGGGCGGCGGTGAAGACGACGCGCTGCGTGCCTTGGAAATAGGCGACGATCGGGTCGTTGCTTTCGTCGAACGTGATCTGCACGCCGCCCCCGCCGCGGCCGCTGCCGGCAACGGTCTCGGTGAACCACGTTTCGTCGCGGTAGGCGTATTTCACCACGCCCGCCGCGGCGTCGACGAACGCCATCTGCGCCTGCAGTCCCAGGCCCGTCGGGCCGGCATGGAGGTTGAAATCGATCCCGCCGACCGATTTAGCGCGGCTCACCGTGCTGACGAACGGCGCGGCGGCGGTGTCGTCGAGATCGAGCCGCCAGTACTTGATCGCGCCATTGGTGCTGTCGGCGTAGGCGACGGCGACGGTGGTGTCGTACTGGGTGAACCGCCCGCTGCGGAAGGCCGCTTCGCCGACGTCGAGGCTGGCATAGGCGCCGACGTCGCCGACGCTGTCGAGCGTGGAGATCGTCCACCGCCCGCTGTCGCGGTCGAGCGTGGCGAGCCGCAGGTCACCGCCGCTGCGGCGGTAGTAGGCGAGATACGCATTGCCGTCGATGTCGAACCCCAGCGACGGGTGCGTGCCGACGTGCTTGGCGCTGTCGAGCGTCGTCGTCGTCCATTTGAGGTTGTCGAAGCTGGCGTATTTGAGCGCGGTGTTGGTGAGATCGAAATAGCCGATGCCGACGTGGCCGGTGGCGTCGACGCTGATGCTCAGTTGCACGCCGACGTCCGCGCGCTTCGCGCCGCCGTCGTCGACGACGTACGCCGCCGACCACAGCCCGCCGGTGCTGCGCGTGGCATAAAGCACGCGGCCGTTGGCGGTGTCGTAGAAGGCCGCGTGCAGAACCCCTCCGCTGTCGAGCGCGGTGTCGAACGTGCGGCCCAGCGTCAGCGTGCGCGTGCGGCCGGCGCGCAGCACGGCGGTGGCGATGGCGTCGTGGACGTCGAGCCGGCTGAACGCCAGCGTCGTGGTGTTGCCGCTCTCGGCGTCGCCGTCGCGGTTGATCGCGCCGCTGCTCATCAGAATCGAGCCGATGTCGCCGGCGCGGGCGCGGGGCGAGACCTGCTTAATCAGCGCCGCCGCGCCCGCGACCATTGGCGCACTGAAGCTCGTGCCGTCGACCGCGGTGTAGCCGCCTTCGATCTCCGGCACGACGATGTCCGTGCCGGGGGCGAGCAGGTCCAGTTCGTCGCCGCGCTGGGTCCAGCTCGTGATGACGTCGGCGGCGTCGACTGCGCCCACCGCCAGCACGGCGGGGTCGGCGGCGGGGTAGGCGATGCCGTCCTCGCTGATCGGGCCCGATTCCTGGTCGTTGCTGTTGCCGCTGGCGGCGACGACGAGCACGCCCAGGTCCTTGAGCTGCGTGAACAAGCTGCCGTAGTAGCTGTCGGTCTCGGCGTCGGCGTAGCTGCCGCTGCCGAGGCTGATGTTGACGGCGGTGATCGCGTACGAACCCTTCTTCACCGCGTCGATCGTCCATTGCAGGGCGCGGCGGATGTTGGCGTCGGTGATGTCGTCGCCCGTGCCGACGCGCAGCGCCAGGATCTGCGCCCCCGGCGCTATGCCGCGGTGCGTCACGCCGCCGACCGTGTACGGGTTGGCGGCGACGACGCTGGCCGTCTGCGTGCCGTGGCCGTCGGTGTCCATGGGGTCGGAGTCGTTTTCATAAAAGTCGTACCCGCCGACGACTTTACGGCCCTTCCCGAACCCCGCCCCCAGTTCGGCGCGGTTGTAGTCCACGCCCGTATCGATCACCGCCACGACCGTGCCGCGGCCGTCGACGCGCGGGTAATCGATCGCCGCGGCGTCCTGCCGGGCGAGCTGCGCGTAGGTGCTGAACGCCATCAGGCGGCGTGGTTCGAGCGTTTCGGCCATCGGCCGGGCGGGGCGGATTCTCATGGGTCGACCATTCCAACGGTGCGTCGCGGGCGGGCGGCGGTGATATCAGGAGGACGGCAAGCTGTACGCATTATTTCGCCATCCGGTCGGGAAAAGGGCGTCGGAAAAAAGAAAAGACACCCGGGGCAACGGGCCGCGGGTGGACGCGGAGGCAGAAAGACGGCCACAGAGGCACGGAGGACACAGAGGATGAACACAGAGAAAGCGAAAGAAGAATGGAGGGCGAGCAATCCTTGAGCGCCCGAGGCCCTGCCATTGCAACTGCTAATCAGTGGTGGGGGGGGGG
>DASVSS010000038.1:0-9849 GCA_036387945.1 Tepidisphaeraceae bacterium
CTCTTCGAGTTGCCGCGCGATCGTGCTCTTGCCCACGCCGCTGGGGCCGACCATGACGAGGAGAAGACCGTGAGGTTGTAGGGCGATGGGGTCCATAGATTTCGATTCGGGTCGAGCGGGGGACCCCGGGGCCGATCAGAAACGAGAAAGGCCTTTACCGATTAGATACGAAAACGCCAGAAGACCCCCACCAATTGCCAGCAAAACGCAGAAAGTCACGACAAGCCGAGTCTTACGAGAAGTTCCCGTGACACCGTTCCCTTCGGATTGCCCAGCGTAATCCAGAATTTCGGTTTCGCGTCGATTCATTCGACGTTTTGCACCTGCTCCTTCATTCGGTCGATCGCCCCTTTGATCTCGACAACGTGCCCGGCAATGGCAGCGTCGTTGGCCTTGCTGCCGATCGTGTTGGTTTCGCGCAGCATTTCCTGCGTGATGAAATCGAGCTTGCGGCCGGCGTGCTCGCTCGTGCGGCAGGCGTGGTCGAAGGCCTTCAAATGGTGCCGCAGCCGCTGGATCTCTTCGGCGATGTCGCTGCGCTCGGCGTAGACGGCGACTTCCTTGAGCAGGTCCGACTGGTTGATCTGCAACTCGGCGCGGCTGAGCAAATCGTTGACGCGGTTGAGCAACCGCTTGTGGTATTCGTCGATCGTGAACGGGGCACGCTTTTCGATCTCCGCGAGGCTGCTCGAGATCACCTGCAGGTGCTTCGACAGGTCGAGGTACAGGGCCTGGCCTTCACGTTGCCGCATGGCCAGCAGCTTTTCGACCGCAATATCGATGATGCCGCGGATCGTAGGGCCGTGGCGGGCGAGGTGATCGCCGTCGCCCTCGGGTTCCTGACACACGCCGGGCAGGTTGAGCAGGTTGGCGACGTTGATCGCCGCGCTGCTGCCGCCGCCGATGACGTCCTGGATCTGTTCGATATAGGCCCGCAGCGCCGCCTTGTTGATGACGTACGCCGCCCCGGTCCCTTCGACGCGCATCTTCAGCACGCAGGTGATCGACCCGCGAGTGAGGCGGTCGCGCAGCTTACTTTCGATCTCCGGCTCCAGGCCGGCGACGATGTCGGGCAACTTGATGACGGGCTTGAAGTAGCGGTTGTTAAGCGACCGGATTTCGACCGCGTAATGCGTGCCGCCGGCTTCGGCGACACTGTCGCCGAAGCCCGTCATGCTGAGAATGGTGTTCGTCGCCGCGGCCATCGAGTCTCCCCTTTTCTTTGGTCACGGCAGCGCGGCGGGCGTGGTGGTGGGGGCTGTCGTTGGCGCCATCGGCGGCACGGCGGCAGGGGCCGTTGCCGGGCCCGTCGCGGGCGGTGGGGCGGTGAGAAGGTCCATGTCCGCGCCCGTTGGCGTGGCCGTGTCGGCGGGGCGTGTCGCCGGCGGGGCGGTGACGGCCGGGGGCACGTCGCTGGCCGGGGAGACTGCCGCCGGCACGATCGCGGTCGGGTCGTTGGCCTTATGGATGCGGTTGGCGAGCAGGTTGAGCCCAATGGCCAGAAGGATAAAGACGCCAAAGGCGATCGACGTTGCCCACGTCAGCACGTCGCCGGTCTTGCCGCCGAAGGCGGTGTTCCCGCCGACCCCGCCGAACGCGGACGCAAGCCCGCCGCCGCGGCCTTTCTGGATCAGCACCAGCAGGATCAGGAACAAAGCCAGGGCGATGAACAGGGTGAGCAGGATGTAATAAAGTGTCGTCATAAGAGTTGGCCGGCGGCCACGGTGTTGTCGGAGCGTTGTCGGCGGGTTTCGGGCGTCTTGCCCTTGTTCGATCGGTCGGAAAACGACGCAGGCGCGGCCCGCGTCATGCGTGGCGTTACACCGCTGCCTTGGCGATGGCGAGGAAACTATCGGCCTTGAGCGCCGCTCCCCCGATCAGGCCGCCATCGACGTCCGGCTGCTTTAGCAGGCCGGCGGCGTTGTCGGGCTTCATGCTCCCGCCGTACTGGATGCGCACCGCATCGGCGAAGTCCTTATTCCACTTCGCCCCGATGTATTCGCGGATCAGGGCGTGCGTTTCTTGCGCCTGCTGATCGGTGGCGTTGCGGCCGGTGCCGATGGCCCAGACGGGTTCATACGCGATCACAAGACGTTGTGGGGCGTCCATTCGGGACGGGTCCAGCTCGTCGATCTGCCGACGGCAGACGGCCATCGTCTGGCCGGCGTCGCGCTCCTCGAGCTTTTCGCCCACGCAATGAACGAGGATCAATCCTTTTCCGTAGACCGCCGCGGCCTTCTTCGCAATGAGTTCGCCTGATTCGCCGATCACATGGCGGCGTTCACTGTGGCCAGTGAGGACGAAGGCGACGCGCAGGTCTTTGAGCATGTCGACGCTGATTTCACCGGTGAATGCGCCGTTGCTTTCGAAGTACACGTCCTGCGCGCCAACCAGCACGTCCGTGCTGCCGAGCGCTCCCGCGACGGCGTCCAGATATACGAACGGCGGCGCGACCCCGACCTGCACCCCGCGCGGCGCCCCCTCGGCCACGGCGCGCGCGAGTTCCACCGCGGCGGCCCGCGTCGTGTTCATCTTCCAGTTGCCGGCAACGAATTTCGTTCGACTCATGCGTGTGCTCTGTTCCCTTGTGTCCCGTCCAAGTCCAAGGTCGGCGGAGGGGCGGGCATGATACGGGATCGGCGGGGGGGTGACAAACGGGCGCCGGTCGCGGGTGCCGGGGCTGACCGGCTCCGTGCAATCTCAGAGCGCTGCAGAGGGAACCGCCCGTCAGGAGTTGTCGCTCAGGGGCTTGCGGGCAATAAGAAGGTAATTGAAGCCGCGCAGGAAAAAGTTCCCCTCGTCGGCCGCCCGGCGGTAGTTGCCCATTTGCAGCGTCTTGTTGTGCCGGGTGACGGCGACGATGTCGACTGGCTCGAAGCCGCGTTGCTGCATTCGTCCGAACAGCTCAAAGCCCAGCGCGAAGAAGCGGCCGCCGGTTTTAGTGTGTTCGTAGCTGTCGCTCACATAAACGCACAAATGCCGCCCCGGCCGCAGCACGCGGAGGGATTCGGCGAAAACGGCTTCCATCGCAACGTAATACTCGCCCGACCGGGCGGCGAGCTTGCCGATGTCGCGCGGGTCGTCGCCGTAGTCGAGGTGCGTGGAGTAGGGCGGGTCCATGAAGACCAGATCGACCTTGCCGCCGAGCTCGGGCGGAAGCTTGCGGGCGTCGACGCGGAAGATGTCCTTGCGCGTCGGGTGGACGTCGTAGCCGAGGGCCTTGCGCTTGAGGTCGCGCGCCACGTCGAGCGTCGTGCCGCTGCCGCAGAACGGGTCGACCACGAGGTCGCCCGGCTTGGTGTAGCGGTGAATACAGTTCCAGATCACGTAGCTCGGCGTTGCCCCCTTGTAGCCGGGAATGCCCTGCTGAGCGTCGCCGTAATCCTGCGATGGGTAGTCCCACAGCGTGGTGACCTGCGGCACGAGCGGCGGCTTCCGGGTCGTGCCGCGTGCGGCGGGCGGTTGGCGCATGGATCGGTTGTACCCAAACAGGCCCGCAAATTGCCAGCGCGCCGCGAGATCGCGTGGGCCTTCAAGCCGTTCCCTGTCCCCGATCGCGCCTTTCACACCGGGCCGGGAGCCCGGATTCGAGGGACTTAGACGGTGCTAAAGTGAGTCCCAACTCCGCTACTGAGCCGGCGACGTTCCACGCTGCGAGGGGCCGGCGCCAAAGGGATCGGAGCCGGACCAAGGGTAGAATTTGTCGCGCGAGAAGTACCCCGTGTCCGGGTCGCGGGCGTCGCTCCAGCCGTCGCCGGACTTGGGCGTGTATCGGCCGGGCACGCGGGCGCCCCAGCGGGCGATGTCGCGCGCCGAGATCTCGGCCGGGGCGACGTGACCGTCGAGGTAGACCGCGTTGTGGGAGTTCCGCTTCGTGTGCAGCCCCTCGACGGGCACGTGATAGAAGATCGACCAGATGAACGGCAGCTCGACAGCTACGTACGTTTCCGTCGCATTCCATTTGGCGACGGTGCGGGAGATGGCGTTGTTGAGCGAATTGACCTTCGCGTCGGTCAGTGGCCCGGAGGCGAACGTCTGGGATACAAGGGCCGCGACCTTGCCGTCGTACATCCACCCTCGGTTGCACATGTACGTCGTGCCGTACAACTCATACGGCGAGGGGACCGACGTACCGAGGTAGTTGTAGGCCGAGCCGGTGCCAGGGTGCTTCAGGCCGTCGCCCTTGTCGGCGGGGCAGCGGAAGACGTCGCGGGCCGCCCGCTCCTCGGCCGCGGTGCGGGCGCCGCTCCAGCGGGTGGGGAACAGGCCTTTGTACACGTACGGGTTCAGCGGCTTGTCGGTGTCGTCCATGTAGCCGATCGAGATCGAGGGGTGCGTCGTCTTTCCACCCTGGCTGAAGGCCGTCCACCACAACGCATTGCCCGTGCCGCCGGCCGGCACGGGGCCCCACGTACCGGTTCGGAGGACCCAGAAGAAGGGAATGCGGCCGGTCTCGGACCGGTACGCGATCGTCGCCTGTCCGATCTGCCGAAGGTTCGACAGACACGCCACGTTCTGCGCCGCCTGCCGGGCGCGGTTGAGCGCCGGCAGCAGGATCGAGATCAGCAGCGCGATGATGCCGATGACTACCAAAAGCTCGACAAGCGTAAACCCCGTACGGCGGGCGCACCCTCTTCCCAATTTCGTCGTTAACAGCATTGTTCTTCCCCGAATCGATTTGTAGAGTGGACGACTTTCCTTAGCCGCATCCTAACCGGCGGCGGCAGTCCGTCCAAGGGCAATCCGACGACAGCAGTTCGCCTATGCCCGGGGGCGACACATCCGTCACCTGCCGGACGTGATGAGGGAGGAACGCGCTTAACCGACGCGCCCGCGCGAGGCATGTAAAAGGCCACCGAGGGGTGGCTGTGGCACTCCAGCGGCCTAAAGCGACTCGCGAGGCGGCTCTGTCTAGCGGCCGGGATGGGCACACAGGCCAAGGATGCGCGACACGAGTTCGAGCGGTTCGACGGGCTTGGTGACGTGCAGGTTGAAGCCCGCCTGGCGGGCGCGGGTCTGCTCGTCGATGCTGGCGAACGCCGTCAGCGCCACGGCCGGCGTGCGGTTGAGCGGGGGGTCGGCGGCGCGTAGCTTGCGAATGAGGTCGTAGCCGTTGGCTTCGGGCATGGCGATGTCGCTCAGCATCGCGTCGAACGATTCGCCGTTGAGCTTCTCCCATGCCGCTGCGACCGAGCCGACGGGAACGACCGTCGCGCCGAACTTCCGCAGGCATGCGGTGACGATCGTGCGGGCGGCGTCTTCGTCATCGACCACGAGCAGGCGGCAACCCTTGAGGGCGTCCATCGCCACGGGCACGCGGTCGGCGGGGATCTCCCACCGGTCGGGGCGAACTGCCTGCATCGGCAGCAGCACGCTGAACGTCGAGCCCCGGTCTTTTCCTTCGCTCTCGGCCGTGATCGCGCCGCCGTGGAGCGTGACGATGTGGTTGGCGATCGACAGCCCCAGCCCCATGCCCCCCTGGCTGCGCGTCGGCGAGCTGTCGGCCTGCTGGAAGCGGTCGAAAATCTTCCGCAGCATGTCCGCCGGGATGCCGCGGCCGGTATCGGTCACCGTCATCCGCACGCTCGTCTGCACACGCTCCATGCCGACAACGATTTTCCCGCCCGCGGGGGTGAATTTGACGGCATTGGTCAATAAGTTGGTGGTGACCTGCTGAAGCCGCTGCGGGTCGCCACGCACGAACAGCGAATCATCCCACGCGCCGCGCTCGATCGTAAGCCCGCGCTCCGCGGCGGCGGGCTTGATGGCCTCGATGGACGCCGCGACGACCGCGGGCAGCTCGACCGACTCGTCACGCATATGGAACTTGCCGTTGATGATCCGGCTGACTTCCAGCAGGTCTTCCACGAGCTGGCTTTGCACCTTCGCCTGTTCTTTGATCGTGCGAATCGCTTCCTTGGACTCGACTTCGTCGAGCACGCCCATCTCGAGCAACTGCACCCAGCCGAGGATCGCCGAGAGCGGCGTGCGCAGCTCGTGCGAGAGGATGGCAAGGAACTCGTCCTTGGCCCGGCTGGCGTTTTCGGTTTGTTCCTTCGCCTTTTGCGCCGCCTGCTCGGCAAGCTTCTGGTCGTGGATGTCGGTGCAGGTGCCGAACCAACGTACGACGTTGCCCGCCAGGTCGCGGTGGGGCAGCGCGCGGCCGAGGAACCAGCGGAATTCGCCGTCCTCGCCCCGGCGGAGACGGTATTCGGCCTCGTACGGTTCGCCCGAATGCAGCGCGTGTGACCAGCGGTCGGTCGCCGCGGCACGGTCGTCCGGATGGACCATGCCAGCCCAGCCGTCACCGCGGGCCTGTTCGTACGTTAAGCCCGTATATTCCCACCACTTACGGTTGAAAAACTCGTGATACCCGTCCGCCCGGGTGATCCAGACGATCTGGGGCATCGTGTCGGCGAGCATGTGCATCGCGTCAAGGCTGTCGCTTTGCGTTCGAATGGCCGCAATCGTGTCCGCCTCCGCCTGGGTCGCACGGATGGCAGCCTCGATGCCGGCGCCGGGCGCAGCGGTGGCGGGATCATCGCCAAGAACGGAACTCGATGCATGATTGCTCAACATTCACTCCAATTTCTTCGGCGTACGCAGCGCACGCCTCCAGCATCGAACGAATGCATTCCGGGCCACGAGCGAACTTCATGTCTTCATGAAGTTCGCAGGCCACATCCCTACAATATAGGCGTTTTCCGCATACTCTCAGATGAAAATGAGGAAAAATTTATATGCCGTGCATGCACTCCGGTTTATAGACGTCGGCAAGCTGCGAAGGTTGGGTAAGGAAAAGCGGAAGTGCCGCCACCGCGACCCGGCTCAGCATTTCGGGCCGAATGTTGCTAAACTGGCGGGGAATGAAACTCCCTGTTGTCGCCATCGTCGGCCGGCCGAACGTCGGTAAATCGAGCCTGCTGAACGCCCTCGCCGGTAAAAAGATCAGCATCGTCCAGGACATGCCCGGCGTGACGCGCGACCGCGTCACCTATTACCTGCCCGTCAAAGGAAAATTCGTCGAACTCGTCGATACCGGCGGGTACGGCTTTGAAGACGATCAGGGCCTGACCGAACACATCAAGCAGCAGATCGAACTGGCCATGGCACGGGCCGATCTCGTGCTGATGATCGTGGACACGACGACCGGCCCGACCGCCGCCGACGCGACGATCGGCCAGATGCTGCGCACGCAGTCGATCAAAACCGTCGTCCTTGCCAACAAGGCCGACGGCCCCAGGGCCGACCCGGCAGTGGCGGAATTCTCGCGCCTGGGATTCGGCAACCCGATCGGCATTTCGGCGCTGAACGACCGCAACCTCGACGCCGTTGAAGACGCCATCGCCGCCAATGTCGACCTTGCCGATGCCCCGACGACGATGCCCAAGCCGCAACTGCACATTGCCATCGTCGGCAAGCGCAACGCCGGCAAAAGCACGCTCGTGAACTCCATCGCCCGCCTTTACGAAGACGACCCCCAGCGCGTGATCGTGAGCGAAGTGCCCGGCACGACCCGCGACAGCGTCGACGTACGGTTCGAAAAAGACGGCCAAGCCCTCGTCGTCATCGACACAGCCGGCGTGCGCAAGAAGCGGATGATGGTGACCGACGACATCGCCTTTTACAGCTTCCACCGGGCCGAGCGCAGCATCCGCCGGGCCGACGTGGTGCTGTTTCTGATCGACGCCGCGGAACCCGTCAGCGAGCCGGACAAGAAGCTCGCCGCGTACATCGCCGAGCAGTACAAGCCGGTCGTAATCGTCATCAACAAGTGGGACCTCGCCCGCGAAGCCATGGCCGGCGAAGACGAGAAGTTCCGCGACGTCGACGCGATGGAAAAGTTCGGCAAATACCTCAGCGCCGAGCTGCAGTTTCTCGATTACGCCCCGGTCGCGTTTACGACCGCCAAAGACGGGAAAAACATCCAGCAGGTGCTCGATCTCGCCCAGCACCTGGCAAATCAGTCGGCCTTCCGCGTCGGTACGGGCAAACTCAACGCCGCCCTCGAGGCGGTATTGACCGAGCGTGCGCCGTCAGCCCCGAAAAAGGCCGTACCGAAGGTATATTATGCCACGCAGGTCGACGTCAGCCCGCCGACGATCGTGCTGTTCGTGAACCGTCCCGAGTACATTGACGAAAACTACCGGCGTTTTGTCGTCAACCGGTTCCGCGAACTACTGCCTTATGCCGAGGTGCCGATCAGGATCGAAGTCCGCGGCAAAGTGCGGTCCCCCGGCGTTAAGCCGGGCACCCCTACGCCGTCTGCGAGCAAAAACGTGGCGAGCCGACCGCCTGTCATACGCCGTCGAAAATGACTCGAAAATTTTTGTCCCCTGTGACTTGACGGTAAGGGATCTGTATTGCATAATCTCCCCTCCCTTGACCGGGACGCGACGCGAAACAACGACGCAAACGGTTAAGTGACGGGTCGGGCAAGTGCCGTGGCTGACGAAAGTTAGCTTCGGACCAAGTCCGGATCGGCACGCGGGTTGGTGTTTGCTTCGGCGACGCGAATCGAATGGAAATATTCGATACGCGGCCTTGACAGAAAACTAACTTGCGGTACGATGTGCGACCCACTCGCCGGAAGCGGACGAAAGTCTGAATCGGCGGTTGAAAGCGACGGCCACAAGCCGACGCCGAAATGCTCTTTGACAAGTGAATAGTCGGAAGCCGCGAGAATGTGAATCATCCGCCGAAGCGTCAAGCCCGGCGGGTGTGAAGATCCTGCCACTGCCATCCTTTTCCTAGGTTGTGCAGTGGCGAAATGTCTTCAGCATTTTCGCGTCACCCAAAGTTGATGAATCCTCAAAGTAATTTGAGTTTTAGAAGTTTGAGTATGTGAGAAGCTGAAGCCTTGCAGATTCGCATCACGGCCGCTCGCACGCAGGTGCGATCGGAATCGAGTGCGACTGACCTTCTGGCCTTAGTCAGTCAGAAGGCAGTAATAAAGCTCGATCGATTGTCTTAATCGATCGGGTGGGACAAACTCATTTCGTGGATAAACGTCAACGTGAAACCGTTAGTCATGGCCAGTCCGCAAGGACGACGCCATGCTGGAGGATCGTTGACGCCTAGAAATTAAATTGAAGAGTTTGATCCTGGCTCAGTCTGAACGCTGTCGGCGTGGTTAAGACATGCAAGTCGTACGGACTGGTAGCAATACCAGTTAGTGGCGCACGGGTGAGTAATGTATAGCTAACGTACCCCGGATTCTGGGATAGCTAACCGAAAGGTTAGGTAATACCAGATGATATGACGGTGTCGCATGGCACTGTCCTCAAAGGGCAACTGTTCTGGGATCGGGCTATATTGTATCAGCTAGTTGGTGAGGTAATGGCTCACCAAGGCAATGACGCATAGCCGGGCTGAGAGGTCGGCCGGCCACATCGGAACTGAGACACTGTCCGGACTCCTACGGGGGGCTGCAGTAACGAATCTTCCACAATGCACGAAAGTGTGATGGAGCGACGCCGAGTGTGGGACGAAGTCCTTCGGGATGTAAACCACTGTCAGGGGAAAGAAAGATCTGATCTACCCCAGAGGAAGTGGCGACTAACTCTGTGCCAGCAGTCGCGGTAATACAGAGGCCACAAGCGTTAGACGGAATCACTGGGCTTAAAGCGTGTGTAGGCGGGTTGGTAAGTACCTTGTGAAATCCCACGGCTTAACCGTGGAATTGCTTGGTATACTGCCGATCTTGAGTCATCTAGGGGCAGCCGGAACAGATGGTGGAGCGGTGAAATGCATAGATATCATCTGGAACGCCAATGGTGCAGACAGGCTGCTGGGGATGTACTGACGCTGAGGCACGAAAGCCAGGGGAGCAAACGGGATTAGATACCC
>DASVSS010000039.1:0-9049 GCA_036387945.1 Tepidisphaeraceae bacterium
CCACGCCCGGCGGCGCCCCGGCCGATCGCGCAATCGGGGCGGCGCCGCCGACCGCAAGACGCCCGTGTGATGGGCGTTTTGCTCACGGCACGTTCGTCAGCACGTCGAGTGCGTCGCTGACGACCGTGTCAGTTCCCGCGCCGCCGTCGATCAGGTCGGCGATGCCGTCGGTGGGGTCGGATTCGCGGCTGGCGAAGATCGTGTCGGCGCCGTCGAAGCCGCTGATCGTGTCGGCCCCGCGGCCGCCGGCGATGACGTTGCCAATGACGTTGCCACTCAGCACGTCGTTGCCCTGGCCGCCGAGGAGGTTTTCGACGGTGCCCTGGATGAAATCGTTCTCGCCGGGGGACCCGTCGTTCTGCACGCCGTCAAGCGTGGCCGAGACGCTGAGCACGCGGCGGAGTTTCCGGGTGCTGCCGTACGCGGCCCGGGTGCGGTCGGTGTATTCGACGATGTCGCCGCCGGCGCCGCCGTCGAGGGTGTCGCTGCCGAGCCCGCCGATCAGTCGGTCGTTGCCGCCATTGCCTTCGAGTGCGTCCGCCCCGCTGCCGCCGACGAGGATGTCCCGTCCGCGGCCGCCGTTGAGCGTCACGGGCAGCGTGACGCTCGCGTCCACCGCCGCCCGCCCGCCGCCGCCGAGGGTGTTGATGACGATCGACGTGACCCTGGCCGGGTCGAAGTTCGTGATCCGCCCGGCCAGCCCGACCTGCAGCACGCCGCGTTTGGTGTTAATGCCCAGATTCTCACGCGATTCGGTGCCGGTGACAGTCAGCACACCGCCGACAAGGGTCACCGTCGGCGTCGGCGTCGGCGTCGGCGTAGGAGTCGGAGTCGGCGTGGGCGTAGGTGTTGGCGTGGGCGTGGGCGTGGGCGTTGGGGTCGGCGTCGTAGTAACGGCGCCCTTGACGTTGAAGTTGAACGTCCCGTCGGCGGCGCCGTTGGTGGTGAACGCGATCGGCCCGCTGCGCGCTCCCGCCGACGTCGCCGGCAGGCTGATGACGAACGTCGCGGACGCCCCCGCCGCCAGTGATGTCGGCAGCGGCGTTTTGACGACGAACCCCGTCGGTTTGGCGATGCCCCCGAGCGTGAGCGTGGCGTCGCCGGTGTTGGTGACGACGAACGAGCGGTCGATGGCCGTGCCTCCGACGGTGACGGATCCGAAGTCCGTGCCGTCGGTGGTCACCGGCGTGGCGTCGTTGTCGGCGATCGCGACGTTGAGGCCTTTGACCGCGATCTTCGGCCCGACGACCGCCGCCGCCGAAGCGGCGATCTTCGCCGTCGCGGTGGAGTTGTTCTGCTCGGGGTTGCCGAAGCGGTCCGGCGGCGCCACGCCGGGGACGTTAGGGTCGACGTCGATGAAGTAATTGCCGGCGTTCAAATCGATGGTGGTCGCCGTCTTCTTAGGCTGCACGAGCACGGTGTCGGCGGCGTCGAGAACGCCGTTGCCGTTGCTGTCGGCCACGAGACGGTACTGCGCGCCGCTGGCGAGCTGCTGGGGCGTATAAAGGCCGGCCAGCTCGGCGTCGCGCTCGGGGTTGCCCTCGATCTTGTCGGGCGTGGCGTTGTACGTCCCGGCGACGGCGGAATAATTGAGCTGCACCTTGCTCTTGGCCGCAAGACTGAAGCCCACGCTGCCGCCGACGGCGCTTTGGATGAACCCGCTCGTGCCGTCGAACGTGAGGCCGACTTTCAGCGGCACGTCGAAATTCGCCGCGCCCAGGGGCGTGAAGGCGAAGAGGTTTCGGGCTTCGAGCAGTTCGGCCAAGCCGACGTAGCGGAGGTATTTTTGCATGGGATCATCCAGTCTAAATCGAAACGGGCGACACGGGGTAAGAAAAAACGCGCAATCCCGCCGCCCTGCCACCCGTGATAGACGCCACCCCCCGCCGGACGTTGCAACGCCTTTTTCCGTTCCCTCGCCCGCCGGGGAAGGCTAGGTAGGGGCCGGCAAGGCAATGCAATGCAATAGCGATGAGAGGCCGCCAGAAAGCAAATCCCTCTCCCCCCGAGGGAGAGGGTAGGGTGAGGGGGGCGGACGCCTATGTGCGATGAAGCGCCGAATCTTGAGTCGAGCGACGACAAAGCCATAAGGCGTCCGCCCCTCTCCCCTAACCCCTCCCTCGGGGGGAGGGCATTCATATACTTGACTCACCCGACACGCTTGTAGCACGGGCGTCCCGCCCGTGTTCGCGTGGTAAGACGCGAGAATCCTCGCCGCTGCGGCGGCGAACACGGGCGGGACGCCCGTGCTGCAAAACTCCGGCCGCTCGGGTGAGTCAGGTATAGGAATGCCCAGGGGGAGGGGGACGGCGGATAGGCGATTCGTTGCAATGATGCGTGCGCCCGCTCCCACCTACCCTCCCCGGAGGGGGAGGAACCAGAAAGCGAAACCACGGGACACAGGGCACGTCCCGGCGGTATAACGCGGCGGGAAGACCGGGAGGCCATGTTGATCCACCGTACCGCCGCCACCGCCGCGCTGCTGCTCGCCGCCGGCACTGCCGTGGCGGGGAACATCACCGTCGACAACACCTTGCGCGCCGCCAACGCCGGCCAGCGCCTCGCCGGCCCGACGTACGGCCTTGACGAAGATTCCGGCAGGATTTCCGGGCGCAACCTGCTCATCAGCCTGAAGAACTTCGACCTCGACGCCGGCGAGACGGCATTGTTCTTTTCCGGCCAGCCGATTCGGAACGTCATCACCCGCGTCACCGGCGGGACGGCATCGCGGATCAACGGCGCGGTCGTCAGCCAGATCGAGGGGGCGAGTCTTTATCTCATCAACCCCAGCGGCCTGATGATCGGCCCGACCGCGACGTTCGAGATCAACGGCGCGCTGCACCTCTCGACCGCCCACGCACTCGACTTCGCCGACGGCTCGCGCCTCGACACGCGCGGCGGCGACGTCGCCACGCTCAGCACCGCCGCCCCTGCGGCGTTCGGATTTCTCGCGGCCCCAAGGCCGATCACCGTCACCGGCGCGACGATCGCCCCGCCGACCGGCCTGAACCCGCGCAACGTCTACTCCCTCACCGGCGGCGACATCGCCATCAACGCCGCCACCTTCGCCGCCCGCGGCGGCGTGATCGCCCTCCACAGCGGCGCGGCCCCAGGCCGCGTGACGATCCCCACGCTCGCCCGCGCCGGCAGCGCGTCGTTCACCGCCGGCGGGAGCGTGAGCGTCGCCGGCCGCGCGTCGCTCGACGCCGCCAACAGCGGATCGATCGCCGTCACCGGCGGGGACGTCACGTTCGACAACGCCCAGGCCGACGCACTCGCCAGCGCCTCCGACGGCCGGTCGATCGACGTCACCGCCGGCGGCACGCTCCGCATCAGCAACGGCGCGGTCCTTTCCGGCGGCAGCGAGGGCGCGGGCGATTCGCCGGCGATCAACCTCACCGCCGCCGCCATCACGATCGAGAACGGCGGCATCGTCGCCAGCCGCCTCTCCGCCCGCGACGCCGTCGCCCCATCGGGCGCGGGCGGGGCCGTCACCCTTACGGCGAGCGAGATCGTGTTCCGCAACCAGGGCAACGTGCAGACGAGCACCGGCACGGCCTCACGCGGGGCGGACGTGCGCTTGAATGCGTCGCGCTCGCTTTTCATCGAAGGCGCCCCCGCCGTCGGCCGCGCCGAGGCGCTGGTCGTCACCGGCGTTCAGACCGAGACGACCGCCGCCACCGCCAATGCCGGCGCCGGCGGCGACGTCCGCGTCGTCGCGCCTTCGTCAACAATCGTGCAGACCGGCATCCTGCAGGCCCGATCCGTCGGCAACGGACAGGCCGGCAACATCACCCTCACCGGCCACGATCTCACGATCGATGCCCGCGATTTCGGCTACACCGGCATCGCGTCGCGCGTCGGCGAACGCGGCACCGCCCGCAGCGATACGGGCGACGCCGGCGCGATCACCGTCGACCTCGCCGGCGACCTCCTGATCCGCCGCGGCGGTGCGATCAGCGCCAGCACCTTCAGCACCGGCGACGGCGGCAACGTCAGCGTCAGCGCCCGCAACGTCCGCGCGACCGAAACCGGCCCCGGCAACGTCGACCCCGAAACCGGCGAACGCTTCAACGGCATCTTCGCGCAATCCGACCTCCGCGGCAGCATCAACGGCTCCGCCGCCGGCCGCGCCGGCAACGTGTCGGTCACCGCCGAACAGGAGATCCTGATCGCCGGCGGCTCGCAGGTGAGCGTGCGGGCCGTCGACAGCGCCCGGGGTGCGGGCGATCTGGAACTCCGCGCGTCGCGCGTGCTCGTCAACACCCTCGGCACGATCACCGGCACCAGCCGTGGCGGCGGCGCCGGCGGCCGCGGCGGCGGCAACGTCACGATCGAGGCCGACCGCATCACCGTCACCGGCGTCGGCCCGACCGCACCCTCGGCCCCACAGACGACCGTCAGCACCGAGAGCGACGCCAGCGGCGGCAACGTCACCCTCAGCGGCCGCACGATCGTCGTCAACGATTCCGCCGTGCTCAACGCCAGGGCCGCCGGCAATGGCGGCCGCTTCACGATCGCCCCGGTAGGCGTCTTCGTGCTCGGCAGCGGCGCGTCGATCCAGGCCGTCGCGCAGGGCCTGCCCGTGCAGACGACGATCGACCCCACCGCCACGTTCATCAAATCCCCAGACGCGGTCATCAACGCCCAGAACCCCGTCCTCCCCCCCGACGTCGACGTCGCCAGCGGCCTGCTGACGTTTAACGTCGCCTTCGCCGACGCCTCTCGCAAACTGCAGCAGGACTGCCTCAGCGTGGGCCTGACCAACTTCAGCACCTTCACCCTCGAACCCCGTGGCGGCGTGGCGGGCTTCGCAGGCGGACGCTGACCCGCGTCCCGCGGCCCGACCGGCGCGGCACACGACAACGGTGCCGGCGGCGGCAAGGTTCAAGTACGACCCTTCTCCACCGCCGAAGCAGGCACGACCTTCACCCTCACGCTCCCGCGTCACACCAACGTCGTCACGGCCCGCCCCGTCATGGACGAAGAGCAGATCCCAACATGTAATCGCCGCCAAGATTCGCAGCGTCCGCAGGTACGCCCGCGGACCATCTTCTCGACCGGCCGATCACGTTCGGGCAATCGTATCACTGCGGGAGACAAATCCGCTACTGCCACGCCAACCCGTCAAACGCGGCTTGGCCGACCGCAGCGTCGATTGGCCCTGGTCGTCCGCCCGCCGGTACGAATCCCGTGACAACGCGACCGGGCCGACGATCCGATTTGACCTGCTGCCGCCGGGCTTGGACCCGCTGACGTAAACGGACACGCCCACCGCACGGGCGGGGTACCGCCCGTGGCACCCGGCGATATAACTGTTAAACCGATGCCCTTCAATGACGAGGACTACATCGAAGACGACGACCCCTGCGCTGTCGAAGTAGCGTACCGTTGTCCCGGCAAGCCGCTGGAGATCGAGATGGAAGGCGAACTAGCTTACATGGTCGAACCGGACGGCTGTTTTGTCGGTGGTCGATTCGCGAACGGGCAACGTATCGCAGTATTCTCTTTTCGAACCCGGCGCGCGGCGGATGCCTTTCGCACCTATGTCTCAGGTCGTTTCCCGGCCGCGACGTGCCTGCTGCATCCTGAGTTGTGAGGCAATTGATCGGCGGGTGCCACGGGCGGTACCCCGCCCGTGCCCGTCTCGATCGCACGAAGACACGGGTCGAGTTCGTAAGGTGGGGCTCATCCCCACCATTTTCAAGCGTCGTCGCGAATGGTGGGGATGGACCCCACCTTACGAACTACGGTCTCGCCGTCCGGTCGAAGCGTCTTGCGGGGGCCGTGCCGTGCCAGGTGCCGCATTCAGGGCAGGTGACGGACGTGGCGGCGCGGAGGTCGTAGCCGCACTTGACACACAGGCCCGCCGCTCGGCGTTTGTAGTAACGCCGCCGCAACATGTTCGAGAAGAGGCCCGTCGTCGCTTCGATCAGCGATGAGAGGGCGATCCACCAGGAGAACGCGAGCCAGAACCATTCACTCGCCCACGGGTTGGGCCGGACGTGGAGCAACACAATGGTACGGTGGACGGCGAACGCTCCAACGACAATCGCCGTGAACCACGCCGTGTAGCGACGAGGCCAGAGATCGCGGTTGATGAATCGCCAAAGTCGTTTCATTCGTCGCTGAGCAGTGTAGGGTTGGGGCCTGCCCCCCCCCTACGGGCGGTCAGACGTTCGCGACGGGGTGAACTTTCTGCACTTCGAACGCCCGCTCCTCTGCGCGGCCCGGGCGGCCGGCGAAGACGGCTGCGACGACCATGCCGAGGCCGACGCTCCGGAGGATTTGCATGCCAGTGACAACCATCATGATCGCCTGCCCATTGAGCGAGCCGTTGGTGGTCCAGTACCTCAGGCCGACGTTGACCAACTCGCAAAGGAGCATCAGACCCAGACCCGTCATGGTTAGGGCCGCGGCGCGCGGCGCACGCCGCCACCACGTCGCTGCGAGAACGATCCCGCCGACGAGAACCAATAGTTGAAGCGCGCCCCATAGGATCGCCCCGACCAAAAGGAAAACGCTGGATGACATAAGGGTTGTCCTATCTGCAAAAGTGATCGACGCGGCTGCGCCGCGTATTACCTTATTCAGTTATGTAGGGCGGCCCCGCCCTACCGTTGGCGCGGATACGGCGAACCGCGATGGTGGGGCAGGCCCCGCCTTACATGGCTCAAAGCCGCCGGGTTCTGCCCGACGGAAGGGAATGCACCGATGGACAAGCCCACGCTGGAGTACGCACCGCCCGAGCGGCCGCCGTCTCCGTTGCCGCTGATCGCGGCGGTGTGCGGGGTGGTCAGTGCCCCTGTGGGCTTCGGACTGGTGTGGCTGCTCATGCAGCAGTTCGTTTTTCCGATGGGGTCGGCGGTGGATCAACTGGCTTTGATTGTTTTCTTCGCCCCGCCCGTCTTCGCGTTCATCTTCGGCCTAGCCGCTTGGGACCACTGCGAGGCGACCGGCCGCACCCGCGTGTTCGCCGTCATCGGATGGGCCGCGCCGGTCGCGTGGGTCTTCGTGCTGTTCGTCCTCTTTTTCTTTCTAGTTCACAGCTGAGAACCCGGCGGGTAGCAAGGGTGAGTCCGCTCACTTTTGGTTTGGCGCGGACGAGCCTTGCAAGGGTGAGCAAAACGCGCAAAGGGTTTCATCGCGACGCGCCGATGCGCGGCGGGCGGTCCTCACGCCCCTTCGCCCCGCGGGCGGGGCGTCGGTCCGAGGGGGACGCGCGTTGAGCGTGGCAATAAAAAACACGAAGCGGGCGAACCGCTTCGTGTCGGGGGGAATGCGAAGGCGAACCGCGCGATCTTGGGGGACCGCGGTGCGGTGGTTATTCCGCGTCGCCCTTCTTGTTCTTCTTCTCGGCCTTGGCCTTTTCGCGGTCGGCCTTGGCGGCGGCTTTCTCCTGCTCGTTGAGGACGCCGTCGCCGTCTTTGTCGTACTTCTCGATGTGCTTCTTCTTGTCTTCGGGGCTCTTTTCCTTCTTCTGCCCGGCTTCGGACTTGGGGGCTTCTTCGGCAAATGCCAGGTTGCCCGAGAAGGTAAACGCCGCCGCCACCGCCGCTGCCAACAATGCTCGCTTCAACATGATGAAACTCCGCCAGAGGACTCTTGATCGGCCCGACAAACGCCGCCGGGCTACTACTTGTTTTACGCCGCAACGGGGGGATTGTTGCGCGGGCGCGTCATTTTTTTTAGCCGCCGCGCCCTGCCGCGGCTTGAGACCGGGCGGGCGCTGCGGTGGGTCGGCGGCGTGGATTGCGCCCGTGCGGCGGCCGCTGCGCAGCCGCTTCAGCACACACGGCGGGCGATGACGATCGTCTGGTCGTCGCGCAGCTCGCCGTCGCCGGACCATTCTTTGACGAGGCGCTGGACGTGGCCGAGTTGGGCGTCGGCGGTGCCGTCGCAGGCGCCGACGAGCAGGCTTCGCACGCGCTCGATGCCGAGGAGCTCGCCGGCGGAATCCATGGCCTCGAAGATGCCGTCGCTGAGCAGGACGAGCTGGCCGCCGGGCCCGAGGTGGAGCGGGGGCATCGCTTCGACGCTGGGGCCGGGATCGATCACCAATGGCAGGCCGCTGCTGGGCAGTTCCTGCAGCGGCTCGCCGGCGGCGGGACTGCAGAGGATCGGGCCGTGGCCGGCCGAGGCCATGTCGATCGTGCCGTCGCTGGCGAGGTAGGCCAGCACGGCGGTGACGAACCGCTGGGGCGAAAGGTCGTCGGCGAGACGCGCGTTCACGCGGTTGAGCACCTCGGCGGGCGAAAGGTGAACGTCGGCGAGGGCGCGCACGAGCGTGCGCACCTGCGCGACGACCATCGCCGGCGCCATGCCGTGGCCGGCGGCGTCGGCGACGAGCATGGCCAGGCGGCCGTCGCCGAGCGTCCACAAATCGTAGCAGTCGCCGCCGGTGACGCTCGCGGGCACGCTCCATCCCGCGACGTCGAGGCTCTGGAGCTGTGGGATCTCCTTCGGCAGCAGCTCCGTCTGCACGCGGGCGGCGAGGTCCATCTCGCGGCGCATCTCGGCGCTGGCGACCACCTGCAGGCTCAGCTTGTGCCGCTGCACGGCCACGCCCGTCTGGTCGGCGACGAGCTGCAGCAGTTCAAGGTGCGTTTGCGAGAAGCCGCCGGCGTCTCCGCCCTGGCGGCTGTTGAGCGCCTGCAGGACGCCGACGGGTGTGTTGTCGAGATCGACCATCGGCACGGTGAGGATGTCGCGCGTCCTGAAGCCGGTGCGCCGGTCGTTGTCGGCACTGAAGCGCGGGTCGGCGTAGGCATCGGGGACCAGCAGCGGCTGGCCCGTCTCGAAGACGTGGCCGACGAACCCGCGCCCGCGCGGCACGCAGATCGGCGCGGCGCCAATCGCGACGTGCGTGCAAAGCGCGTCGGCGGCTTCGTCGAAAAAGAAGACGCTGGCGCGATCGCAATCGAGCATCGCACAGGCGATGCGGGCGGCCTCGGGCAGGATGTGCTCGATGTCGATCGTGACCGCGAGCTTGCGGGAGAGCTCGAGCAACTGACGCAACTGGTCGGACGTTACGGCGGCAGTCATGGCG
>DASVSS010000040.1:0-3478 GCA_036387945.1 Tepidisphaeraceae bacterium
AAGGTCTCGAACTTCACGCCGAGGGCTTCTTCGGCCCTGGCGGCCTGCTTCTTGGCGCGCTCGATCGCCTTGGCGTGTTCTTCGGGGGTGGCGGGGGCGTACTTGACGCGCTCGGCGGCTTCGCCCTTCTTTCGGCCGGGCTGGGCGACGACGGGGTCGTCTTCCTTTGCCTGCCTGGGCTTGGCGTCGGCCGGCGGGGCGTCGGATCGCACGAGCTCGCCGCCCGGGCCGGCGACGACGGCGTCGGCCTCTGCCTTGAGCGCCGGGTCGAGCCGCACGGCGCTCTTGAGCGCCGCCCTGGCTTGGTCGGCGACGCCGATCTTCCAGCCGAACGTGCCCAGCGTGAGCCAGTCGCGCGCCGATTTTTTGTCAATCAACCGCTGCCGCAGCGCGAACGCGCTGGTGGGTGTGACGGCCGACCAGGCGAGCGTCTGCTCCTTCGAGCCGTTTTGCACTTTGAACGCTTCGTCGTCGTACGAAACGAGATTGCCGGTGACTTTGCCGGCGCGGGCGGGGGTGTTCTTGAGAAACACTTCGCAGTAGAGCGGCGCGTCGAGCGTCACCGCCTCGGCAAGGGCGGTGCGGGCGAGCGACAGGGCGACAAGCAGAACCGCGATCCACCGCATGGCAACACCCCTCATCGCCGGCTACCATACCGCCGCGTTGAAGCACCTGTCCAGCCTGATCCTTTTGCTGCTGCTCCCGGCACTGGCGGCCGGCGCGGACCGGCGTTCAGTGACGCTCATCACCGTCGGCCCCGGCAGCGAGATTTACGAGAAGTTCGGCCACAACCTCATCTGGGTCCACGACCCCGACGCCGGCACGAACCCGTGCTACAACTGGGGCCTATTCAGCTTCGACGACCCGAACTTTTTGCTCAACTTCGTGCGCGGGCGGATGACGTACGCGATGGGCGCCGCGCCGATCATCGACTCGGTCGTCGGTTACGAGATGGAAGGCCGCCTGGCGACGTTCCAGCGCCTGCCGATGACTTCGGCGCAGATCGACGAGCTGATCCGCCGCTGCGAAGCGAACCTTCGGCCCGAGAACAGCCAGTACCGCTACGACTATTTCACCGACAACTGCAGCACCCGCGTGCGCGACATGCTCGACAGCGTCACCGGCGGGCAGGTGCGGGCGGCCCTGGCGGCGTACCGTCCGCGGCAACCCTCGACGTACCGCCGGAACGCAATGCGACTGATGCAGGACGAGTTCTGGACAACGCTCGGCATGGACTTCGCCCTCGGGCCTGCCGCCGACCGCGCCTTGAGCGGCTGGGAAGAAGCGTTTTTGCCGATGCGGCTTGCCGAAGGCCTCACGCCCGTCGCCACCCGGACGTGGGTGCCCTGGCGGGTCGAACGCGAGCCGGAGCCGACGACAACCCCCGATTACGCATGGCTGCTGGCGCTGATCGGTTTCGTCGGCGCCGCCGCCATCGCCGCGTGCGGGTTTTCGGGCCGCAAGGATCTGCGCGGCCTCGGCCACGGACTCGCCGCGGCGTGGTGGCTCGTCGCCGGCCTCGGCGGGGCGTTTCTTGCCGGCTTGTGGATGTGGACCGACCACGCCGCGGCGCATGCGAACCAAAACCTGCTGCACTTTTCTCCGCTGTCGCTGGCGCTACTGCTGTTGATGCTCGTCCAGCGCCGCACGGCGGCGTCGGACGTAACCGCGCCCGGCACGGCGAATTCGGAAGAGCGGGTGTTCGGATTCCGGCCGCGCCGTGCCGACGTGGTCACGCGGATACGGGAGTTCGCCACAGGCGCCGTCTCCAGCGCCATGGCCCGCGCCGTGCCCGGCAAGCGGGTGATGCTGCTGCGCTGGGGCGCGACGGCGGTGTTGGCGGTGAGCTTGATCGGAATGCTGGCAAAAGCATTCAATCTGCTCGGGCAGGAAAACGTCCGCATGATTCTGCTGGCCTTGCCGCTCAATCTTGCCGCCGCCTGGTCGGCATGGCGATTGACAGCCCAGCGGCCCGCCGATGAAGTAGCCGGGGTATGAACCGCATTCCCACCCGCCTGCTCGGCGTCGTTATTCTGCTGACGGTCGGCTGTCAGTCCAAGCCCACGCCGCGCAGTCCCACGCCCGACGCCCGCCCGCCCGCCGTACCGCCGCGGGCGAACGTCGCGGTCGACCGCAAACTGCGCGACAACGCCATGGAGGAGATCGCGCGGGGCTTTGCCAGTCCTGACCCGGTGCTGCGCGCCAACGCCGTCGAGGCCACGCAGCGCGGGCTGGGCGTTGGCGGGCGCGACCTGCTGCTGGCGGCGCTGTCCGACGGCGACCCGCTCGTGCGCTTCAGCGCCGCTATGGCCGCCGGCACGCTGCGGATGGAATCGGCCCGCGAGCAGCTCGAAGGGATGGTCGACGACACCAACCTGCGCGTGCAGATCGGCACGCGATTCGCCCTGCACCGCCTCGGCGACACGCGCCGCTCGCACGACTTCGAGAGCTACGCCCGCGACCCTTCGCCCGGCGTGCGCGGCGACACGGTGCTGGCCCTTGGCCTGCTCGGCGAGCCCAGCGCGGTGAAAATCCTGCGGGCGTTGCGCAAGGACCAGAGCCCGCTCGTGCGCCTGCAGGTGGTCGAGGCGCTTTACCGCCTCGGCGACGAAGGCGCCCGCGGCGAGCTGCTCGCCGGCACGATCAGCAATTACGCCGACGACCAGATCGTCTGCATCCTGGCCTTGCCGAAGCCGCCGGCGCGGGACCGCACGATCGAAACGATCCTCCGCGGCAAGCTGACCAACGACTACCCCGAGGTGAGCCTCGCCGCCGCCCGGGCCCTGGGCACGCTCGGGCTCGACGACGGCACGGGCGTGGCCATCAAGGGCGCGACCGCGAAAGACCCGCGCCAACGCGCTCTCGCGGCCCTGGCCTTGGGGGCGATCGGCCGCACCGATACACAGCCGCAGCTCCAGAAACTCCTCGGCGACGCCAATCCGAGCGTCCGGCTGTCGGCGGCGGCGGCGGTGCTGCAGTTGGCGAAGGTGTGAGATGGCGACGGCAGATTCCGTCAGGCGCGGCCGCCCGCCAGCGCCAATCACTTTGCCATCCTCATGTCCGTCGCCCGGGAAAAACTTGACACCCTTGCCGGCGGCATTACATTGGCCCGCACAGGTGTTTCCGCCGGCGGAGGCCGGGAAATTGGCGTAGGCGACGCCGGTGTCCGCAAGAGCCCGCCGTAGTGCGGACTGGCGGAACGAACCTGCGGAGGCAATCGGCGGCGGGGCTTTCAACGGTCGAAATCCCACGATTCCCTGGCCGCCAAAGCCTGACATGCCCCGTTTTTGCACCAGTTGCTGCTGCACCAGTGATCCGGACGCCCATCGCGTCCAAGGAGCCTGCCTGTGAGTGCCCTGACTAAGTTGTTCGTCGTCCTGCTTGTCCTGCTTTCGATCATCCTTACTGCCGGCGTGGTGACGTTCGTGAACAAGGTCGCGCCCCTGCAGCGCGACCTTGCCGCCGAGCGGGCCAAGTC
>DASVSS010000041.1:0-5584 GCA_036387945.1 Tepidisphaeraceae bacterium
ATGCGCGGCAGCAGCACGCCGATGTTTCCCGTCCACGTCGTACGCCCGGCGACCACGTGGTCGGCGGCGCAGGCAATGTAGTAGCCGCCGCTGGTCGCCAGATCGCCCATGGCGACGACGACCGGCAGCTTGCGGGATAGCTTGAGCTTGGTCAGCGCGCCATGGATGCGGTCGCTCCCGCCGACGGTGCCGCCGGGGGTGTTGATCTCGACGACGACGGCTTTCACGCTCGCGTCGTCGGCGACGGTGCGCAAAAGCTTGACGAATCCCTCGACGCTCTCGGCCGTAATCTCATGATCGAGTGGGACGACGGCAACGGCCGTGTCCGGGTCGCCCTCGGTCAGCACGACGCGGTCGATGCCGTCGGACGACGACATCGCCAGATAAGCCAGCATCCAAATGTTGAGCGTGAGCGAAAGGCCGAAGATCGTGATGGCGAGCGTGGTGAAGACTGCCCGCGCGAACCCGCCGCCGCGCGTCGCCGGCAGGATGATCGGCTGCAGCGCCGGCGGCCCGTAGGCCGGGGGCGGAGGGGGCAGTTGGGATGATGTCATCGTTTAGACGCCCTCGCTCGAATCCGACGATGGAGTATACCGCGCCGCCGTCCGTGGATGTAACGCAATGTACGGACGAGGTCTGCGGTCGGATGGTCAGGGCTGCGGGTGGGGAAAGCGCGCCGTGATGATCCCCGCCGTCCCGCCGCGCACGGCAAAATCGGCGGTGACGGTCATCCGCTGCGGGGCGAGGGCGGCCACGAGATCGTCCAGGATCGTATTGGCCACGCCTTCGTAGAAAATGCCTTTGTTCCGGAAGGCTAGGAAGTAGAGCTTGAGGCTCTTCATTTCCACGCACGTCTGACCGGGGACGTAGTCGATCGTAACGGTCGCGAAATCCGGCTGGCCGGTGACGGGGCACATACTGGTGAACTCGGGGAAGACGAACTTCACCTCAAACGCCCGGCCCGGCCGGGGGCTGGGGAAGGTGTCGAGGATCGTCGCGGGATTTTGAATCTGCGCGTCGGTAAGCGTCGAGCGGTGGCCGAGTTCGCGGAGGTTGAGATCGGGCATACGCTAATTATAAGACGGGTAGGCGATTAACGAAGGAAAGCCTTGGAGCTTTTCCTTTTACGTTCAAACGTGGGGTGGGCGTCCCACCCGCCTGCGCGTGTCTGTATTTCTGGCGGGCGAGACGCCCGCCCCACGAAGAGAGTACGAAGCGGCGGTGATGCTCTACTAATGCGCTTCGACGACGGGCGTCAGATCGCTCATCGGCGCGGCATCAAGGATCCGATCGACCTTGAAGCAGCGCTGGTCGTCTTTCAGGTGGCAATGCGCAAAGAGCATGAGATTGCCGTTCACCCGGCGGACAAATTTCGGCGTCACCGCGCGGTCGGTCCGGCGGTTGCCGGCGTCGAGATAGCTGATCCGCACGGGCACCCGGTCGTACAACGCCTCGGCGATCTCCGTCGGCAGCGGCGATTGGCTCGGCTTCAGCCCGCCGAGGCTGGCGTAGCCGCCCTGCAACTCGCATGCGCGGGCGAGGGTCATGTCCCACCCGCCGTGCGGGGCGAGCAGGACGTGAAGCAAATCGGCGGTGGTGTGGCAGTCGGCGAGGGCGCGGTGGGCGTCGCGCTGGGGAAGGTTCAGGCGGGCGGCGAGGCGCTGCAGGCCGTTGCCGCCGCGGCCGAACTGCTTGCGGGCAAGGCGGACGGTGTCGAGGATCGGCAGGTCGCCGAGCGCTTCACAAATCGCCGGCCCGCCGCGGCGGCACTCGCCGGCGAGAAACGACAGATCAAATCCGACGTTGTGCCCGACAACGATCGACCCACTGAGCACCGAGCAGGCGTCGGCCCAGACGTCGCAGAAGCGCGGCTGGCCTTCGAGCATGTCGCGCGTGATGCCGGTGATCGCCGCCGCCCCGCCGCTCATGGGCCGGCCGGGGTCGATCAGCTTGTCGTACGTCGCGGTGATTTGTCCGGCTTCGAGGCGCACGATGCCCAGCTCGACGACGCGGTCGCCGTAATCGAACGACGCGCCGGTCGTTTCGATGTCGACGACGCAAAGCGGGATTTGCGAAAGTGGTGCGGTAAGCGGGTGCATCCGTGCGGGTTTTCTACGTCGGGCGTGCCCAAGGGGTTCGACGACGCGCGATCCAGCCCCCACGCGCGGCGGGGTCGCTCAAGCGACCCCGTGTCTTTGCTTGCGTTGGCTCCGAAGACGTGGTCACTCAGGCGACCACGGCGCTCCGTCGTGGGTCGTTTCAGCGGTCACATCTGCACGCCCACGATTTCGGTCTCGAACGCGAGTTGGCCGCGGACGACCCCCTGCACGCGGCTGCCGACGCGGCGGTGGCGGGTCCAGTCGTGCTTGACGAGCAGATACAGCGTGTCGCCGGGCTTCACCTCGGCCCGGAACTTCGTGTCGCCGGTGCCGCCGAAGCCGATGAAGCCGGTCATCCCGATGTACATCTTGGTATAGAAACACGCCGCCTGGGCGCCGGCCTCGAGCATGATGACCCCCGGCATGAGCGGGCGGCCGGGGATGTGGCCGGGGATCCAGAACTCGTCATCCCGCAGCGTTTTACGCGCGATGAGACCCTTCTGCTCGACGTCGGCCCAGACGATGGCGTCGAGGTGTTCCATCGCGTGCCGCTGGGGGTTGAACTCACGGATCCGCTCGATCCCGAATAGCGTGGCGTCAAGGTCGATGGCGGAGAGATCGAAGAGGAATTGCGGGGGCATAGCGGCCTTGCGATCGGTGAGGCGGGTCGAAAACCGGTGGAAGGTGCCGCGGACGGGGCGGGAGTCAATGCCGGCCCGGAAGTCGGCAACGTGTAGCCAAGGTCCGGAGACGCGCCGACCCGGCGGCCGATTCGGGTGACGGCCGATCCGCGGCGGGCCGGGCGGCGACGTTGCCGCGCCGCCTGGCCCGTTTGTGCGGGATGATCAGTCGCCCGTGGGGGCGTCGCCGCCGGCGGCCGCGGGGGCTTCGGCTTCGCCGTCGCCGTCCTGGCGGCCTTCGAGAATCTTTTTACGCACTTCCTGGGCCGCGGTCTTGATGTCCTGCATCTTCTTGCGTGCCCGGGTGCCCGCGGCCCGATTGCCGCCGAGGGCCTTGGCGACGTCGTCTTCGGCCTCGGTCACGATCCGCTTGAGTTCGTCCCATTCTTTCAATGCCATTGCGTGTGCCTCCGTAAGCGTAAAAAGTGCAAGGATCGACGATAACGGGGGCGAAAATGGGTGTCAAACGATCGCCGTCCAACCGTCCGATCGGATTAGCCGCGGCGGCCACGCCGCGTTTGCGCTGCCTTTATGCGCAATCCGCTCGTCAATCGGCGACGCGGCGTGGCCGCCGCGGCTAAAAGCGGGTGGGTATTGTGTCGCCTGGGTATCTGCTGGACATCGTCGCACGCGCCATTACATTCCGAAAACGTCCCCACGTTCCCGACGAAGGAAAACCCCTATGCCGCTGACCATCCGCCCCGCCGCCGACTCCGCCTACGACCTGATGAGCCTCGGCGAGTGCATGGTGCGCCTTTCGCCCCCCGGCCACGGCCGGATTGAGTTCTCGCCAACGCTCGAAGTGTGGGTGGGCGGCGGCGAGTACAACGTCGCTTACGCCTTGGCGCGGCTGGGGATGCGGACCGGGTTTCTCAGCCGGCTGGTGGAGAACCCGGTCGGGCGGATCATCGTCAACCACGGCCGGGCCGTGGGCGTGGACATGAGCCACGTCAAAATGGCCAAGTACGACGGCGTCGGCAAGGCCGACCGAATCGGCCTGAACTTCACAGAAGTCGGCACCGGAGTGCGGGCGAGCGTCACGCTATACGACCGCGGCCACTCCGCGGCCATGAACATGAAGCCCGCGGACGTGGATTTCAAACAGATTTTCGCCAAAGGCGTCCGCTGGCTGCACACCGGCGGCATCTTCACGGCCTTGTCCGACCATTCCGCCGCCACCTGCCGCGCCGCGTTGACCGCCGCCAAGGATGCCGGCACCGTCGTCAGCTATGACCTTAACTTCCGCTCCAAGCTCTGGAAGGCCAGCGAAGCCCAGGCGAAGACCAAAGAATTGATCCCCTACGTCGACTGCCTGATCGGCAACGAAGAAGACTTCCAGTCCGTGCTCGGGTTTAAGGTCGAAGGCATCGACGAACACAACTTGGGCGCGCTCGATACGTCGGCGTACAAAAAGATGGTCGAACAGGTCGTCAAGACCTATCCGAACGTCAAGGTCGTCGGCACAACGCTCCGCGAAGTCAAAAGCGGCCTCATCAACAACTGGTCGGCCATCCTCTACGTCGACGGCACGTTCTACGAAAGCCGCAGCTTCAAAGACCTTGAGATCGAAGACCGCGTCGGCGGCGGCGACGGCTTTGCCAGCGGCTTCGCATACGGCCTGCTCAACAACATGTCCCCGCAGGAATGCGTCGACCTCGGCGCCGCCCACGGCGCGCTCCTTCAGACTACCCGCGGCGACAGCTCGCAGATCGACCTCGAAGAACTCACCCACGTCTTCAAAGGCGGCAGCGCCCGCATTAAGCGGTAAGGCGTCCGTGGATCACGGCGATGCCGTCGCGTTACGCCACAGGATGCCGTGGTTCACCGCGTGAGCTTCCGTGGCGTGGGCGTCCCGCCCACGCCACGTTCAGGCGCGACTCACGACCGTCGTACGCCCGCAACAAATGCCTCAACGGCGGTAGCGGTCGCCGCGGTCGTTCGAGGCGTAGCGGGTGCGCTCGCGGTCTTCACGGGCGTTGCGGTCATTGCGGTCGTTCCGGTCGCGCGCGTCGCGGAAGCGGTCGGCGTCGTTGCCCCGTTCGTTGCCGCGGTCGCCATGATTGACTTCGCGGCGGCCCCGGTCGTCGCGGTAGCGGTCGTCCCGGTCTTCCCTGTCGATGCGCAAACCGACGTCGACGCGCTCGCGGCGCGGCGCGATCAGCACGGGCGACTCACACGGCACAAGCGTCCACTGTCCCTCGCGCACGCACACGCGGTCTTCGACCACCTGCCACCCGCCGGCCCGAACGCAGACCGGTCGGGCCTCTTCGGACCAGTAGCCCGCCCGCACCACGACCGGCGTCGAGCGCTCTTCGTAGTGCCCGCGCTCGACGAGCACGCTCTGGCGCACGTAGACGCGGCGGCCATAGGCGTCGTGCGTGATGACGTCGCGCGCTTCGTAGCGGTCCGGCACCCACACGCGCTCGCAGCGCGGCTCGACAACCGGCGCGACCCACACCCGCTCGACGCGGGTTTCGTACACCGGCTCGACGTACACCCGGCGGCCGCGCGTTTCATAGACCGGTTCCACCCACACTCGCTGCATCGGCCGCCCGGCGACGATCCGCACGTCGACTGACACGTCACCGGCCCGCGCCGCCGAAGTTGCGCCCAAAGCCGCCACACCGATCACCGCCGCCATCGCAAGCTTCCATCGCATAATCGAAACTCCTGTCCGCCCACACAGACACCCACCCCCACGCAACGTTTGAACCCCGCCCCACCCCCACATTACCGGACCCACCCCACCGGACTTGCCACATCAGTGGCAAGGATCCGACCCCTCAAACCACCCAAACCCGCCTA
>DASVSS010000042.1:0-2885 GCA_036387945.1 Tepidisphaeraceae bacterium
TGAGCGTCTTCGTGCCGTCGGAGCGTGTCCGGTGCGCCATCAGGGAGCAGAATCGTTGTGGACGATCTCGCACGTAGCTTAGCGCTCGCAACTTGCATGTCCGCTTCATCATCCGTCTTTCCGGGGCGCTCTTCCGTTGAAAGCATTGTGATTTCTATCAAAAACTCACGGCGGGTATAAGTAATCGCGGTGAGACCTCGACGGAGTGCTTCACGCATCTCGGGGGGCGGACGTTGCAGATTGAACGAGTGTTCGTTTCGCGTATGAGGGTCGAGGACGACTTCGACAGGCCGAGTCGTCGGTGCGGCCGCCGACATAACGCATGCTTGCGTTAGTATCAGGCAAACGAATAGGCGTAAGTTGCGTTTGTACATAACGATCAGTCGCCAACTACTCGATCCACCTCATCGAACGTCGTCACGCCCTCCGCCACCAACACGAACCCATGATCCTTCAAGCTCTCGAACCGGCTTTGGCCGAGCGCGGCCATGACTTCGCCCTGGTTGTTTTTGGCGATGGCGGCGCGGATGAGATCGTCCATGACGAGGAGTTCGAAGACGCCGCGACGGCCGCTGTAGCCGGTGCCGAGGCATTTGACGCAGCCGACGGCGCGGTAGATTTTCTGGAGGTTCTCGTAGCGGCTGCCCATGTCGCGGAGCTGGTCGTCGGTGGGGGCCGAGCTTTGCTTGCAGAACGGGCAGAGGGTGCGGAGAAGGCGCTGGGCGAGGAGCACGTTCAGGCCGCTGGCGACTAGGAACGGCTCGATGCCCAGGTCGAGCAGGCGGAAGACGCTGCCGGGCGTGTCGCGGGAGTGGACGGTGCTGAAGACGAGGTGGCCGGTCATGGCGCTTTGCATGGCCGTTTTCGCCGTCTCGGCGTCACGGATTTCGCCGACGAGAATAACGTCGGGGTCTTGCCGCAGCGTGGAGCGCAACAGGGCCGCGAAGGTGCTGCCGACTTCTTCGTTCACCGGCATCTGCGTGACGCCGGGGATCTGGATTTCGACCGGGTCTTCGATCGTGACGACGTTGCGTTCGCTGGCGTCGATGCTGCGGAGGATGCTGTACAGCGTGCTGGTCTTGCCGCTGCCGGTGGGGCCGCAGACGAGGAGCATGCCGGCATCGCGCTTGATGGCCTTTTCGATCGTGCGGAACATGCGCTCGGGCAAGTTCAAATCCCACAAATAGCGCGGCGCGTTGGCGCTATCGAGCACGCGGATGACGAGCTTCTGGCCGAAGATGCTCGGCGTCATGCTCACGCGGTAGTCGACGCGGCGGTCGGGCACGCGGGCGACGAAGTTGCCTTCCTGCACGGCGTTGCGGACGCTGATGTCGATGTCGCACAGGATCTTGATGACCGACAGGATGCGGATGCCCAGGTCTTTTTTCAGGTTGGTGATCGTCACCATGCTGCCATCGGCGCGGACGCGGACGGCCCACAAATCGCCCTTGGGCTCGACGTGCAGATCGCTGGCGCGCGTGCGGAAGCAGACAAGCAGGATCAGGCGCAGGACGGTGATGGCTTCGGCGGGCAGCTCACGGCTGCGCTCGTCGTAGGCCGGGTGGGTGACTTCGCCGCGGGCGTTGATCATCTCGATCGCGCCCAGGCCGAAGGGCTTGTTGGGCAGCGATTCGGCCAGTGCCGCCAGCTGCCGTGCCGGCGCGACGCCGTCGGATTCGCCGGCGTCGGCGCCCCACCGCGCCGGCGGCGCGGCCGGGGCCTGCCGGGGGACGGCGGCGACGACTTCTTCGAGGAAATCAGCTTCGACGAGGTCGTCGATCGGCGCCGCCTGCAACACCTCGGCGGCGGGCTTGCTGCCGATCATCTGCCGGGCGGCATTGGGCGACTGTCGGTAGAACCGCAGCGCCGATCCGCCGAGGCGGATGACGTCGCCGTGCTCGAGTTCCTTCTCGCCGTCGAGCATCGCGTTGTTGACGACCGTGCCGTTGCGCGAGCCGAGGTCGCGGACGAAATACTGCGCGCCCTTCCGCTCGACGACGGCGTGCCTGCGCGACAGCTTTTCGTCATCAAGGGGCAGCGCGTTGTCGGCCTGGCGGCCGATCGAGATCGGCTTGTCGCGCACTTCGATCCGGCGCCGGCCTTTGGACGATTCGTACTCTAGGTATGCCACGCGGCTATTTTGGCGGACGCGGGCGGGACGTCAACGCGGGAGCGACGGATGAGGGCACGGGAAGGCGATCTCCCGCGATTTCCGGTGCCGCCCCGCCGAGGGAGGCCGCGTAGGGGTGGACCTTGCCTGCAATAGCGGTTTGATGCCGCCAGAGGATCAAACCCCTCGCCCGGTACTCCGGGAGCGGGTAGGGAGAGGGCCGGAGCGTATCACCGCTTGAACGCGATGAGGCATCCATCGCCCCCACCTAACCTCCCCCGGAGGGGAGGAACCGGAGAGGCACTTGATTGCGATGTGGCGGCCGGCCGCCACATCCTCTTTCTCGAAGGAAAAGGAAACGATCCGACGTTGGCAGTTTTGGGCGATTCGGCGGTCTGGTTCGCTGCGTTACGGCTTTTCTGGGCGCGGGAAGAGCACTTCGCCGGGGCCGAGGGGTTGGCCGGATGGGACGGGGGTCGTCAGCAGGTCGTCGAACGAGCGGCCGGTGGGGTCGATGCCGAGTTGCTTCAGACCGGCGGCGGCCTTGTCGGGCAGGATCGGCAGCAGGCCGGCGAGGGCGGCGCTGCTGGCGTTGACGCACAGGTGCAGCACGCGGTCGAGGGCGGCGGCCTGGGCGGGGTCTTTGGCCAGCTTCCATGGCGCGGCGGCGTCGATGAAGGTGTTGGCGGCGCGGGCGAGCTCGACGGGCAGCAATGCGGCGCGCTGGAGCTCAAAGTTCTCGTACGCCGTTGTCAGCGCCCGCGGGTAGTCGGCC
>DASVSS010000043.1:0-14966 GCA_036387945.1 Tepidisphaeraceae bacterium
TTCTCCGCCGCGGGCCGCCCGGTGAAGGCGGCAAAGCTGCCGTCCGGGTCGATCAAGTCGCCCGCGGGCGTGACGGACCAGACCACCGCGCCCGTCGCTTCGACCACCGCCTCGTACCGCTGCGCGGCAAGGTTGACGGCATCGACCAGCGGCGTGGGATCGGAAAACCCCGCGAGGCCTTCGCCGGCGGCCACCGCCGGCTTCGCGCCGCCGAGCGATCGCCCCGCGGCAAATGCCGCGACGGCCGCGACGAGCGCCGTTAACGGCAGAACGACCGCCGGAAAGTCAGCCCGCGATGTCGAGAAAAAAAGCGTCGCCCCCACGGCAATGACCGCCACGGAAATTGACAGCAGCGCGGTCAGACGCATGCGGCTGCTCAGGTTAACGTCAATTGCAATGATTGCACAATACCCGTCTTGCTGCGGTGCCGGTGCGGCAGATGCCCGCGACAGGCCAGGCCGCCGGTCACTGCGTTTGCGACAGCGACCATTCGATCGCATAGCGCAGCAGTTCAGGGCCGCTTTGCAGGTGGAGTTTCTGCTTGAGGTGTTCGCGGTACGTCTCGACGGTCTTTACGCTCAGGCACAGCTTGTCGGCGATCTTGGACGTGGTCATCCCCTGGCCGAGCAGGTGCAGGACTTCAAGCTCGCGGTCGCTGAGCGTCTCCACCGGCGACGCCGATACGGCCTGGCCGTTACCCGCGCCCACGAGCTTGCCGAGCAGGCGGTCGGACATCTGCTGACTGAGGAAAATCTTCCCCTTCAGCACCGTGCGGATCGCGTTCTTCAATACTTCCGGGGGCTCCTGCTTCATCAGGTAGCCCTTGGCGCCGGCGCGCAGGGCGCGTTCGGCGTATATCTGCTCGTCGTGCATGCTGTAGGCGAGCATGCGCAGTTCGCTGTCGCGGAAGACGAGCTGTTTCATCAGCTCAAGGCCGTTATTGCCGTCGAGCGAGACGTCGACAACGATCACGTCCGGCTTGTGCTCGGCAGTGAGCTTGAACGCTTCCTGCATCGTGCCGGCTTCGCCGACGACGCGCAAATCGTCTTCGACGTTGATGACTTCCGCCACGCCCCGCCGCAGGAGCGGATGGTCATCGACCAGAACGACCGTGTGCTGCTTCGTTGCCGTACGCATCTGCGCCATTGAAGTGCTCCAAGCGACGCCCGGTCTCCCGACCGGACTTTCCTGCCAACCGTATGCGTCGATCGACTCACAAATCCATCAGCTTTTTCCTTACGACCCCGGGGCAGAGCGGATCGGACTATGATCGTCATATCCCTTACGGAGCATAGAGATGGAAAACAACGACCCAAACCGCCGCTTCGACCCCGCGCCCGCGAGCGTACTGCCAATGGACTGGGAAGACCTGAAGGCCCGCTTTGTGGCGTGGCGGGAAGAATTGATGCAATCGCTCCAAGGGAAGCTCGCCACGGGCGAGATCGATTCCGATGAATTCAAAGCCAAAGCCGACGACGTGCTGAAGATGGTGCAGGAACGCTGGAAGGATCTTGAGCAGAACTACGGCGAATACGCGCGGCGATTCACGTCGAAGATCGAACGGCACCCGGTCGCCGCAACGGCGATCGCACTGGGCGTCGGTTTCCTTGCCGGCAAGCTTCTACCGCGGCGGTAATCGGCTGTCGACAACTGGGTTGATCGCAGTCAGCACGCGCTGACGTACAGGGTTGCGACGTGAATCACGTTCCATGTTGCCCGTCCGGTTCCTCCCCCTCCGGGGGAGGTTAGGTGGGGGCGGGCGGGTGCCTCAACGCAACAAAGCGCATCCACGCTCGGCCCTCTCCCTACCCTCTCCCGGCGTACCGGGCGAGGGGTTTGGTCCTCGCGCAACAGCAAGCCGTGATTGCATGCAAAATGCCGTTCCCACCTGGCCTGCCCCGGAGGGGGAGGTATCAGAAGAATCACTTTGCGCACGCCTCAATTAACTCTTAAGCACCGCCAGCGGCAGGCGCTGCAGCAGGTCGGCGAGCGACGCCTGTCCACTTGCCACTTTCGCGCTGCCGTCGCTGAGAACGTCGCTTAAGCCCGCCGCGTTCGCCGGCAGGGATAAACGCGTGCCTGCCCAGAAATTATCCGGGAGGCGCGGGGTTGAACTGCGGGTGTCGACCCACCGCGCCACCAGTCGCGGCACGACCACGAGAAGGCTTTTGCCGTCGCGCACGCGGGCGAACGCGAACACGTTTTGCGCCCGCGGCCCTTCGGCCTTGAGCGGCAGGTAGTCGCCGGCGGTCAGCAAGTCGGCATGCTCACGCCGCAGGCGCAGCAGCCGTTGGGTCAGCAGCAACTTCACCGCCCCGCTCGGCCAGTCGGCGGTGGCGGGGTCGGCCGGGGCGGCGATCGTCGCGGCCCGCGCGGCGTAGTCGACGGGCCTGCGATTATCAGGGTCGACGAGGCTTAAATCCCACAACTCGGTCCCCTGGTAGGTGTCCGCCACGCCCGGCGCGGTGAACTTCAGCGCCGTCTGCGCCAGGGAGTTGATCATCGCCGCCCCCGCCACCCGCCGCGCGAAGGGTTCGAAGGCGGAGTAAAACTCCCGGCCCTTGAGGAGGCCGTCGATGAACGCCGTGACGCGCTGCTCGTACGCGGTATTCGGCTGCACCCAGCTCGTGCTGTCCTTGCCTTCGCGCAAGGCCTTGAAGACGTACGCATGAATCCGCTTGCCGAAGGTTTCGTCGAACGTGCCTGACCAGGCGCCCAGCAGCGTCTGATACACAAGGTATGCGTCGGCCGGGCGGATCGACTCGGCGTCGCGGGTGGCGATGGCGTGCCATGCGTTAACCGCGGCGGCCCAGTCTTGGGGGAGTTCGCTCAACGCATTCAGCCGTGCCCGCACGTCTTCGCTGCGCTTGGTGTCATGAGTCGAGAGCGTCGACATCGACAGCGGCCAATGCCGCTGCCGGTCCGCGAAATACGCGTGCAGCGCGTTGTCATCGATCCCGAACACCGCCGGCTCGCCGCCGACTTCGTTGAGGCTGATGAGACGGTGATAGCGGTAGAACGCGGTGTCCTCGATCCCCTTGGCGGTCACCGGCGCCGTGAGCTGCTGGAAGCGTGCAGCGAACACGCTCTGCTCGTCGCGCAGCGCCTCGTCGGCGGGGTGGGTGCGCAGGAGCGTGGCTTCGATCAGTTCCAGCGCCGCGGGCGGCACGTCGGGCATCTCTTTGCGCACGCGCTTCGTCGCGCGCTTGACGTACGCGACGTCGTCTTCGGTGACCCGCGAGCGCGTAATGTAAGGGCGATACAGGTCTGACATCGCCAGCACTGCGCGCAGCGCGCGTTTCAGGTCGTAGCGCGACACGTCGCGCCACACGCGGTCGCGCTCGGCGATGCGCTCGAGCCGCCGCGTGAGGGCGTCGAGCTCGGCGCTAAGGACCTGGTCGAGGATGACAAGCTTGCTCTCGAGGGCAACGGATTTGAAATCGCGATGGTCGCCGGTGAATTCCGCGTACGTCGTCGTCATCGCGGCTTCGCCGGCGGGATCGACGAAGGCGGAATTGACGTGGATGAGAAAGTCGTACCCGCTCGTGCCCGCAATCGGCCACTCCCCGGGCAGCGGCTCGTGCATGGCGAGGATCTTCTCGGCCGCGACATAGAGCGGCTGGCCCGGACCTGCCCCGGTCGCGGCGTAAGCTTCCTGCAACTGCTCGAAGTACCTCTGCGGGTCGTACAGCCCGTCGGGGTGATCGACGCGGACGGCGGCGATCTTGCCTTCCTTGATGAGGCGCAACAGCAGCCCGTGCGTTTCTTCGAACACCCCCGGCCGCTGCATCTGCAGGGCGGCGAGGTCGCTGACGTCGAAGAAGCGGCGGTAGTTCATTTCGCGCGACGACAGCGTCCAGTGCGCCAGCCGCCAGTTCTGCGCCTCGAGAAGATCGTGAAGATCGTCCCGTCCTTCGGCGCTGTTGAAATGGGCCAGCGCCCCGCCGCCGAACCGCTCGATGCGCGGCTCGGTGTCGGGGTCGATCGGGAATCGCCGGTCGTAATACGCGACTGCGTAACGGCCGCCTTCGTGGACGAGCTTGAGTTCGCCCTTTTCCAGCACCGTGCCGTACGCCTCGCCGAGCGTGGGGAGCAGCACTTTGCCGACGAGTTCCGGCCGCGGTGGGTGGTCGAAATCGATGTCGAAGAACGCTGCGTACTTCGATCGTTTCCCCTTTGCCAGCACGTCGTTCCACCACGGGTTGTCGTTCGTCGCCACGCCCATGTGGTTGGGCACGATGTCGACGACGAGGGCCATCCCGCGCTCGTGCAGCGCGGCGACCATCGGCTCGAAGCGCTCGGGCAGAAGCTCGGGGTTGAGGATCGTCGGGTCGACCACGTCGTAGCCGTGCTGGCTGCCCTTCGTTGCCGCGAAGATCGGCGACGCATAAAGGTGCGTGATGCCCAGGTCGTGCAGGTACGGAATCACCCGTTCGGCATCGGCGAAGGTGAAAGCGCTGTGGAACTGAATGCGGTAGGTGGAGACGGGAGTCGTCTTGGTTAGTGGCATGATGGCCTCATAGTACGCATCCATTTCCCGCTCCCGCGGACCTGCGGGGAAAGATGAGGGAGGGGGCCCTTGGACAACTCTGAACCGTTAAGCCCGAGCGCTCTGCCGCCCCCTCTCCCCGGGTACCGGGGACGGGAAGTACTCACTCACCGGCCACCGGTTTCAGCAGCGTGCCGCTGCGGCCGGGGATGCGCCAGATTTCGCCGTCGAGCCGCCACGGCTCGCCGCGGCCTTCCAGCGGGAAGGCGCCGTGCCCGCCGAAGCGCGGCTCTTCGGTGCTCAGGATCGTGCCCCACCGCGTCCCCGCCGGCGGGGCCATCAGCGGCTCAGGCACGAGCGACAGGTTCAGGTCGATGCCGAAGTTAAGCACCATCAGGCGGTCGTCGTCCTCGGCCCCGAAATAGCGGATCACGAACGTCTCCGGGCCGATGACGGCCCCGTCGACGCTGCGCGTCTTCTGCGAGCGGCGCAGCACGACGTCTTCCCGCCGCACGCGCAGCAACTCGCGGTGCAGCAGCAGGCACTCGCCGTGCTCGTCCTGCTCGATTTCATCCCATTTGAGCTTGCACTTCTCGAACGTCGCGCGATCGGCCGGGTCGGGCAGGCGCGCGATCATCCGACGGTCGCGGGTGCTGGGGAACTGGCTCAGCTCCTTGAGGCGCCCTTCGCGTACGAGCTTGCCCAGCTCCGGGTCGAAATCGCTGAAGAAATTGAACGGCGTGCTGGCGAGAAACTCCTGGCCTTGGAACAGCATCGGCGCCTGCGGGCTCAGCAGCAGCAGCATCGTCATGGCGCGAATGCTGTTGAAGCCGGTCATCCGGTGCAGGCGGTAGCCCATGCCGAAGTTGGCGATCTGGTCGTGGTTCTGAACGTAGTTCACGAACGCCGTCGGCGGCAGATCGAAGCCCGGCGTGCCGCGGCGCCGGCCCTGCCATCGGTAGTACTGGCCCTGAAACAAGTAGCCCCATTTGACCGCGCTGATGAACTCCTGCGGCGAGCCGAGATAGTCGGTGTAGTACGCCTCGTTATGGCCGGTGAGGCAGACCATGGCGGTGTGGTGGAAGTCGTCGTTCCACAGCGCGTCCATGCCGTTGCCGCCCTGGTGCTGCGGGCGTACGAGCTTCGTGTGCTGCGGCTCGTTCTCGTTGATCAGGTAAATCGACCGCTCCCCGCCGGCGGCGCGGGCGGCCTGGCAGATCTCGGTCAGGATGTGCGGCGACGAGTCATCAAGAATGCTTTGCGTGGCGTCGAAACGGAAGCCGTCGAAGTGGAACAGGTCGATCCAGTACCGCACGTTGGCGAGATAAAAGTCACGCGTGCCCGCCGAGCCGTCGTCGTCGAAGTTGATGCCCGGGCCCCAGGCGGTCATGTGCTTTTTGCTGAAGAACGTGTCGCTGAATTGCGGGACGCAATTGCCCACCGGGCCGAGGTGGTTGTAAACGACATCAAGGATCACGCAGACGCCCAGGGCATGGGCGCGGTCGATGAAAGCGCGCAGGTCATCGGGTGCGCCGTACGCGCGAGTCGGTGCGAACTGGAAGACGCCGTCGTAGCCCCAATTGTAATCGCCGCCGAAATCGGCGACGGGCATCATCTCCACGCACGTCACGCCCAGTTCGGCGAGGTACGGCAACTTCTCCGCCGCCGCCGCCCACGTGCCGGCGGGGGTGAACGTGCCGACGTGCATTTCGTACAGCACCATCTCGTCCGCGGGCCGGCCTTTCCATGGGGCGTCGGTCCATGGGAACGATGCGTGGTCAATGAGTTGCGACTGCCCGTCGACGCCCTGCGGCTGGAAGCACGACGCGGGGTCGGGGTAAAGCGTCGCGTCGTCGCCGAGGCGGACGCGGTAGAGATCGCCCGCGCTCGCCCGGGCGTCAACGGCAGAGTGGTACCCGCCGGCTTCTGGCTGAAGCGCCATTTCGCGGCCGTCTTCGTACACGATCGCGGCGCGCCCATGCCTGGGCGCCCAGATCCGGAACGAAGCACCTCCGGGCATCACCCGCGCGCCGACCGCAGGCGACCCGGTGGCTGTCGCTGGGTTGGCGGCCATAAACACTCCTGAACATTAGCGAGCCGGCGCCGGCCAATGCCGCCGGCGCCGGCGTGCATGATCCGGCACGGCGCAAATCATTCCCGAACGCCGACCGTCGCCGAGCCTCAGCCCAACGGCGCCGCGCCGCCGGCGGATGTCTTGGCCGCCCCTTTGCGGGCCGCTTTGCGCAGGTTGGAGACTTGCGACGAACTGAGTACCTGCTGCGATTCCGCGGCGCGAATCGTCCGGAGCAGAGCCAGCGAGCGACCATAGAGCGGGAAATTTTCGCCCGGCTTACGGATGGTCATGACCTCGTCCCTCTCGTGGTCGCTGTCGATGAGCGTCTGCCATACGTCGCCCTCGGCGGCGGTCGGGAGATGGAAGCCGATTTCTTCCCAGTGCGCGTTGAGCAGCAGCAGGAGCGTGTCGCCCTTGATCTCTTCGCCGCGGTCGTCGACTTCGCCGATCATGTCGCCGGCCAGCCGCACGCCGAGGCACTGGACGAAGCCGGACCACCCTTCGTCGCTCATCTCTTTGCCGTAGGGCTCGAAGAAGGTGATGTCCTTGATGTCGCTGCCGCGCAGCGCGCGGCCGGAGAAGAACTTGCGCCGCTGCAGGGCGGGCTGCTCTCTGAAAATCTGCGAGCACCGGCGGACGAAATCGAGGAAGTTCTTCTTCCGGTCGTCCAGTTCCCAGTTCAGCCAGGTGAGATCGTCGTCGTGGCAGTAGGTGTTGTTGTTGCCGTGCTTGGTATGACTCAGCTCGTCGCCGGCGAAGATCATCGGCACGCCCTGGCTGAAGAACATGGTGGCAATGATGTTGCGCTTCTGGCGCTCGCGCACGCTGATGATGCTCGGGTCGTCGGTCGGGCCTTCGACGCCGCAGTTCCAGCTGTCGTTGTCGTTGGCGCCGTCGCGGTTGTCTTCGCCGTTGGCTTCGTTGTGCTTCTGGTCGTAACTGACGAGGTCCTGCAGGCAGAACCCGTCGTGGGCGACGACGAAGTTGATGCTCGCGTACGGCTTGCGCCCGCCGTACTCGTACAGATCGCTGCTGCCGGCGAGGCGCGTGGCCAGGTCGCTGGCGGTGCCGCCTTCGCCCTTCCAGAACTTGCGGACGGTGTCACGGTACTTGCCGTTCCACTCGGTCCACAGCACGGGGAAGTTGCCGACCTGGTACCCGCCGGGCCCGACGTCCCACGGCTCGGCGATGAGCTTCACCTGCGACAGGATCGGGTCCTGGTGCACGATGTCGAAGAACGCGCCGAGCTTGTTCACTTCGAACAATTCGCGGGCGAGCGTGCTGGCCAGGTCGAAGCGGAAGCCGTCGACGTGCATTTCCGTCACCCAGTAGCGCAGGCTGTCCATGATCATCTGCAGCACGCGCGGGTTGCTCATCTGCGGGGTGTTGCCGCAGCCGGTGAAATCCATGTAGTAGCGTTTGTCTTCAGCAAGACGGTAATAGCTGGCGTTGTCGATGCCGCGCCACGAGAGCGTCGGGCCTTTCTCGTTGCCTTCGCAGGTGTGGTTGTAGACGACGTCGAGGATGACTTCGATGCCTGCCGCGTGAAGCGTGCGCACCATCGTCTTGAACTCGGTCACCGACCGGGCGAGTGCGTCCTTGCTGGCGTAATCGGCCTGAGGGGCGAAGAAGCTCAGAGTGTTGTAGCCCCAGTAATTGCGCAGGCCTTTCTCGACGAGGTGTTGCTCGTCGAGATGCTGGTGCACGGGCAGCAGTTCCACCGCCGTCACGCCAAGGCTTTGCAGGTGCTCGATGATCGGCTCGCTGGCGACGCCCAGGTAAGTGCCGCGCTTGTTCTCCGGCACGTCCGGGTGCTTCATCGTCAGGCCCTTGACGTGGCACTCGTAGATCAGCGTCTTGTGCCAGGGCGTGCGCGGCGGGCGGTCGTCGCCCCAGGTGAAGGCGGTGTCGATTACCGCCGCCAGCGGCGCGAACGCGGCGTTGTCACGCGTGTCGATCGTGAGATCGTCCTTGAAGAGGTCATAGGCGAACAGCGAACTGTCCCATTTCAAATCACGGCCGATCGCCTTGGCGTAGGGATCGAGCAGGATTTTAGCGGAGTTGAAGCGGTGCCCGTTCTCCGGCTCGTACGGCCCGTGCACGCGATAGCCGTAGAGCTGCCCGGGCTCGACGTCGGGCAGGTATGCGTGCCACACCTGGTCGGTGTGTTCCTTGAACTCAATGGTTTCCGACTGCTTGCCGTCGGCATCGAAAAGGCACAATTCGACTTTCGTGGCGAACTCGCTGAACAACGCGAAGTTCACACCGCTGCCGTCCCAGGTTGCCCCGAGTGGATAGGATTTCCCCGGCCAAACACGTTGCTTCATTACTTTCCTTTATTTCCCCGGCATCGGGCCGGAAACGGTCGGCACAACGATAGGCGACGCGGCCGCCTCGGGGGGCTAAATTCGGCTTTATCCGCCGTGCCCAAGCCGGCGTTGTGGACAAAAAATCCTGCAATAAAAACGCCCCGCAAATGCGGGGCGGCAGACGCCATCAGAGCTTACAACCCGCGACAATGCAAGCACAGCCGGCGATTCGGGGGCTCGCCTCATAGCCTGGGCCGCGCCCATCGGTCGCACCCTGCGATTTACCTGAGGCCCTGCAGATGGAGAGTCGCGTTGCAGAGGCCTAGAAATGGCTGCGTATCGGTTGCGTCACGTCTCTGAAAACATCTTTGCAAGCGGCCGACAGGATGCCGCAGGCCCGGGCGATCATGAATTCCACAGCGACAGCAACGCCGCCACCGCGGCAAAAAACGGCCCCGCAGCTCGGCGCGATCGTCACGCCCGAAGGCGTGACGTTCCGGCTCTGGAGCACCAAAGCCCACCAAGCCAATGTCGTGCTCTACGACAACGGCCGCGAAGACCGCCGGCCGCTGCGCGCCGTCGGTGACGGCGTGTTCGAAGGCGCCTTCCCCGACGTGCGGCCAGGGGCGCGATATAAATTCGACATCGGCGGGCCGGCGTTTCCCGACCCGTACGCCCGCTGGCTGCCCGAAGGCCCGCACGGGCCGGGCGTGGTGTGGCAGTCGAGCTTCGACTTCGCACACAAAGCCCCCGTGCTGCGGCGCGACGAGCTGGTGATTTACGAAATTCACGTCGGCACGTTCACGCCAGAAGGCACTTACCGCGCCGCGGCTGCGAAGCTGCCGCACCTGAAGGAACTGGGGATCACCTGCATCGAGATGATGCCAGTCAGCACCTTTCCCGGCGAGCGCGGGTGGGGCTATGACGGCGTGGCGCACTTCGCCCCGTTCGCGCGCTACGGCCCGCCGGAAGATTTGCAGGCGTTCGTCGATCAGGCCCACGGCCTGGGCATCGCGGTGCTGCTGGACATGGTCTACAACCACTTCGGGCCCGACGCCAACTACCTCTCGGCCTACAGCCCGGAGTACTTCACGAAGGTGCACAAAACGCCCTGGGGTGACGCCCTCGATTACACCAACCCGTTCATGCGGCGCTTAGCCGTCGACAGTGCCGAGCACTGGCTGCGCACGTTCCGGTTCGACGGATTCCGCCTCGACGCCACGCATGAGATTCACGACGAAAGCGAACCGCATTTCCTCGAAGAGCTCGCCGGGCGCGTCCACGGCCTGCGCGAGGAGCTGGGCACGCCGCACTTTTTGTTCTGCGAAGACGACCGCAACTGGCCCGGCCTGGTGTCGCGCTTCCACATGGACGGCATGTGGGCCGATGACTTCCATCACCAGACACGCATCCTGCTCACCGGCGAGCGCGACGGTTACTTCGCGGCCTACGAGCCGACGGTCGCCGCGCTGGCCAAGTGCATCGAGCGCGGTTGGACGTACGAGGGCCAGACCTGGACCGTCGGCGGCAACCGCCAACGCGGCAACCCCGCCGACGGGCTGGCGGCGTCGAGCTTCGTCTACACCATCCAAAACCACGACCAGATCGGTAACCGCGCCCTCGGCGACCGTTTGCAGGTCAAAGCCGGCGAGGACGGCTTCCTGGCCGCCAGCGCTCTGCTGATGTTCCTGCCGATGACGCCACTGATGTTCCAGGGCCAGGAATGGATGGCGTCGACGCCGTTCCTTTATTTCTCCGACCACGCCGGCCCGCTCGGCGAAGCCGTCACGAAGGGCCGCACGTCGGAGTTCGGGCACTTCGAGGATTTCCGCAACGGCAAGACAAAAGTGCCCGACCCGCAGGCGGCGTCCACGTTCACCCAGTCCAAGCTCGACTGGAGCGAGCCCGCCCGCGGACGCCACGCCGAGGTGCTGGCGCTGTACAAAAAGCTGATCCACCTTCGGCGGACCGACCCGGTGCTGATCGACAGCTCCCGCGAGAACCTGACCGCCGGCGCGGCCGGCGATGTGCTGTGGGTGCAGCGCCGCCACGGCGGGCAGATGCGCGTCCTGCTGGTGAACTTCGGCAAAGCGCCCGTGACGCTGGACAACATCAACGGCGTTGATCTCGGCACGCGCCGCGTGTTGCTGGCCACATCAACGGCCCAGGACGGGCTCCTTCCCGTAAGGGGAGCGATCATCTTGGAATAACAGTCCGCGCGGATGAACGACCTCGGTCGTACAACACCAGTAGCACGGGCGTCCCGCCCGTTTTTGGCTCTTCTGGACTGTTCAGCCCCGAATACAAGGGCAAGACGCCCGCGCAACATGGAGCTGTGTGTCGGTCAAGAGTCCGACGGCGGACAAACCGGGGTTGGCCCAGGGAGGTGAAAGATTGCGTCAGTCAGTTCGCAGTCATCGCCAAATGTCCGCACCGTGATTCAGTTGTCCCTGCACGGCGGGGTAAAGGTTTTGACGACTTCAATGACGTCACCGAGCTGGTACCGCCCTTTAAGCAGTACGCCGTCAGCGCCACAATCATTAGCCTCTTTGACGATCTCCGCGGCGGGCAACGCCGTGTGCATGACGACCGGAATGGAGCGCAACTCGGGGTTGGACTTGATGCGCTTGAGGATCTCAAGGCCCGAGATGTCGGGCATGTTGACGTCGAGAATGACCAGGTCAGGTCGGTTGTTCTCGAGCCACGACATCGCCGCGTAACCGCCGCCCACGCAGTACCCTTCATTGTGTGCGATTTTCAGAACCCTCATCAACAGGTTGCACGTCTCGACATTGTCATCAACGACTAAGATCATTGCTGTCCTCGCGTTGGACTGTACGCCCGCGGGGGTAATGGCTTTACCGAATGTCGACTGAAATTCCCTTCACCGCTCCGCAGGCGCTCGGGCTGGCCGTTGGACGAGGCTGGGCCTGACGAACGCATACCCGATGGTATGATCCCCGCCGATGGTTCTCCCGGACTTGCCCCGCCCCGCCGCCCCTGCAGACGTCGGCGTCAACGCCGACGTCGCCGCGATCGCGCGGATCGACGCCGTGCAGCGCATTCTCGAAGTCATTTGCCGGACGACCGGCCTCGGGTTCTCGGCGGTGGCGCGTGTGACGGATGATCGCTGGATCGCCTGTGCGGTGCGCGACGAGATCGCCTTTGGGCTGCGGCCGGGGGGAGAACTGGCGCTGGAGACGACCCTCTGCAACGAGATCCGCGGACACGGGCAGGTCGTGGTGATCGACCACGTCGCGGAGGACGCGACGTACTGCGGTCATCCCACCCCCGCCCGTTATGGATTCCAGAGTTACATCTCCGTGCCGATCAATCTGCCCAACGGGAAATTCTTCGGCACCCTCTGCGGCATCGACCCGAAGCCGGCCCGGCTGAACACGCCCGAGACGATCGACATGTTCAAGCTGTTCGCCGACCTGATCGCTCTCCATCTCGACGCCCAGGAGCGCGTCGCGGCGACCGAGGCCGCCTTGTGGAACGAGCGCGGCGCGGCCCAGCTCCGCGAGCAGTTCATTGCTGTCCTCGGCCACGACCTGCGCAATCCGCTGAGCGCGATCACGTCCGCGATCGGGTTTCTGCAAGTCGTCCCCCAGAGCACTGAGACGATGGAAATGCTTGGGGTGATGCAGAAAAGCGCCTCCCGCATGGCCGGGCTGATTAACGACGTGCTCGATTTTGCCCGCGGCCGTCTGGGCGGCGGACTGGCGCTGCGCCGGTCGGTGGGGACGGCGGTGGAGGCGAAGATCACGCAGGTGGTCACTGAGCTGCGCAGCGTGTGGCCGACGCGCACGATTCATCTCGCCGTCGCGCTCACCCGGCCCATCGACTGCGACGCCGAACGGATCGCGCAGATGTTGTCCAACCTCCTGGGCAACGCACTCACCCACGGCGATCCGGGCGGCGTCATCGACGTCCGCACCGCCACAACCCGAGACGAATTCGAGCTTTCGGTTTCGAACACCGGCGACACGATCCCGCCGCTGGTGCTGCAGAACATGTTCCAGCCGTTCGTCCGCGGCGCGGTGCGGCCCGGACAGCAGGGCCTGGGGCTGGGGCTTTACATCGCCTCCGAAATCGCCCGCGCCCATCACGGCGAATTGAACGTCGTGTCGTCCGACGGCCGGACGTGCTTCACGTTCCGCATGCCCTCCAGCGCGTGAAGGAGCGGGAAACGCCGGCGGCTGGCGGGTGCATGCGCGCTGCTCGCCGTTACTGCCAGCGAATCCCCGCGGGCTTCAGGCATCGACTTGTTCCGCACCGGCGCGACCTGCCGTGCGGGCGATCGTTCTCAGCAGTTCCGCCTGTTCGACGGGCTTGGCAAGGTGGGCGTGGAAACCCGCCGCGATCGCCTTGGCGCGGTCCTCGGCACGGGCATAAGCGGTCAGGGCCACCGCGGGGATGGCGCGGGCGTCGTTGGCCAGAGCGCGCACGCGGCGGACGAGGGCGTGGCCGTCCTCGTCGGGCATGCCGACGTCGCTGACGAGCACGTCGAAGCCGCCTTCGCCGAGCAGGGCCATCGCCTCTTCGGCCGAGGCAGCGACGGTAACGGAGGCGCCGTCGTCTTCGAGCAACCGCCGCAGCAGCGACCGCGCGTCGAGTTCATCGTCGACCACGAGCACCCGCAGGCCGCGCAGCGTGCCCGCTCCCGGCAACGCGCCGGCCGATGCCGATGGGCTGCGCGGTTGCAGGCCTGCCGATTCGGCATCAGGCTCGGCGTCGGTCCCGCTCAGCGGCAGCGTGACGCCAAACGTCGATCCCTGCCCGGGCCCCGCGCTAGCGACCGTCACCACCCCGCCGTGCAGCTCGACGAGTTGTTTCACGATCGAAAGCCCGAGCCCGAGCCCGCCGTGCCGGCGGGTGGTCGATGCGTCGGCCTGGCGGAAGCGATCGAAGACGTAGGGCAGAAATTCCGGCTTGATCCCTTCACCCGTGTCGGCCACGCCCATCCGCACGTGCGCGTCGATGCGCTCGAGCGTCACCCGCACGCCGCCGCCGCGGGGCGTGAACTTGATGGCGTTAGTGAGAAGGTTCCACAGCACCTGCTGTAGTCGGCTGGCGTCGCCGCGGATGTCGACGCGCTGGCGCGGGTCGACGTCCGCCTGTAATGCCACGCCTTTGGCCTCGGCCGTGGGGCGGATGGTTTCGACCGCGGCGCGGATCGCGTCGCATAAGTCGAGCGGCCGGACGTCAAGACGCACTTTGCCGCTGATGATGCGGCTCATGTCGAGCAAGTCTTCGATGATCTGTGCCTGCGCCCGGGCGTTGCGCTCGATGACCTCCAACCCCTGCGCCACGTCCGCGGGCACGTTATCGCTCGCCTGGACGATCTGCGACCAGCCGAGGATCGCGTTCAGCGGCGTGCGCAGCTCGTGGCTGAGCGTGGCGAGGAACTCGTCTTTCATCCGGCTGGCACGTTCGGCCTCGGCGCGGGCGTTTTGCTCGCGCTCGAGCAATTCTTCACGCTCCTGGGCGATCCTTCGCTGCTCGGTGACGTCGGTGTTCGTGCCGAACCATTTCACCACCCGCCCTGCGCCGTCGCGCAGGGGTTCGACGCGCGTGAGGAATGGCCGGTACACGCCGTCAGCACCGCGCAGCGGGAACTCCATCTCGAACGGACCGCCCGTGTCGATGGAGACTTTCCACTTCTCCAGCACCGCCGGCAGCACCGCCGGGTCGTGCACCTTCTGCCAACCCCAGCCAGACATTTCTTCGGGCGTCGTGCCCGTGTAATCGTGCCAGCGGTGGTTGTACCAGTAGATGTCGCCGGTGGGCCGGGCCATCCACGCCAGTTGCGGGATGGTTTCGGCGAGCTGACGGAAACGCGTCTCGCTCTCCATCAGCGCCGCCTCGGCGCGCTTGCGGTCGGAGATGTCGATCACCACGCCCATGATCGATTGCGGCTCGCCGTGCGGGCCTATGATGATGCTGGCGCTGACTTCGACCCACACCGTGCGCCCGTCCTTGCGGACGTAGCGTTTTTCCATCGCGTACTCACGCCCGGAGGCGGCGCTCCCGGCAACGAGCGCGTTCGTGGCGGGCAGGTCGTCGGGATGCGTCAGGTCGTGGACGCGCA
>DASVSS010000044.1:0-11367 GCA_036387945.1 Tepidisphaeraceae bacterium
GGACGCCCACGCCACGAATTGGCCGATCCCCGACGAGACGCTGCGCCGCAAACTCGCCGTGCCAAGCCAGGGGCGGCTGTATTACGTCCGCTACGCCCTGAAGATGGGATGGACGGTCGAGCAGATTCATGGGCTGACGCACATCGATCCGTGGTTTCTGGCACAGATGAAGGAACTGACGGATTTCGAAAGCGAACTGCAAAGCAAAGGCGACTTCGCATCACTCGATTCGCAATATGTGCGGGGCACGTTGCAGAAGGCAAAGGCCCTTGGTTACAGCGATGTGCAACTGAGTTCGATTTGGAATGTGGATCCGAAACGACTGCGCCAATATCGAAAACAGCTTGGTGCGTCGTGCGTTTACAAGCTTGTCGACACCTGCGCCGCCGAGTTCGAAGCCGCGACGCCGTACTACTACAGCACCTATGAAATGCCGTTCTCTGTTGTAGGGGCGACGCTTGCGTCGCCAGCCACCTCGCCGGCGTCCGAGAGTGGGCGGGCGAGGCAAGCCTCGCCCCTGCAAGATGCCGGCACGACGATGGTCGCCGAAGACGAAATCCGCCTCACCGACAAGCCCAAAGTCATCATCATCGGCGGCGGCCCCAACCGCATCGGACAGGGCATCGAGTTCGACTATTGCTGCGTGCAGGCGGCGTTCGCGATGCGCGAGCTCGGGCTCGAATCGGTGATGATCAACTCCAACCCCGAGACCGTCAGCACCGACTACGACACGAGCGACCTGCTATTCTTCGAACCCCTCACGCACGAGGACGTGCTCAACGTCTGCGAGCGCTTGAACGGAAAACCGTTCGGAGCGCCGCGCGACGCTCAAGCCCACGGCTCAGCCGTGGGCATTGAAGGCGCGCGACCGACCGGTTTGGTCAAAGGTGTCATCGTCCAGTTCGGCGGGCAAACGCCGCTCAACCTCGCCCGCGGTTTGCACGACGCCGGCGTGCCGATCATCGGCACGAGCATCGACATGCTCGAAGCCGCCGGCGACCGCGAGAAGTTCCGCACCCTCGTCGAGCAGGTCGGCCTGAAGCAACCCGCCAACGGCATCGCCCGCAGCGTCGACGACGCGCGCAAGATCGCCGCCGAGATCGGCTATCCCGTCCTCGTCCGCCCCAGCTTCGTGCTCGGCGGGCGGGCGATGGAGATCGTGTCGGACGAGGCCCAACTCAACCACTACATGGCCATCGCCGTGAAGGCCGAGGGCAGCAACCCGATCCTCGTCGACAAGTTTTTAGATCACGCCACCGAGTGCGACGTCGACTGCATCGCCGACTACGACCCGCTGGGCAACGGCCGCAGCGTGATCTGCGGCGTGATGGAACACATCGAAGAGGCCGGCATCCACAGCGGCGATTCCGCGTGCGCGCTGCCGCCGTACTCGTTCACGCCGGAGATCATCAGGCAGCTCAAGGACCACACGCACAAGCTTGCCAGCGTGCTGAAGGTGCGCGGCCTAATGAACGTGCAGTACGCGATTAAGGACGGCGAGATTTACCTGATCGAAGTGAACCCCCGCGCCAGCCGCACGATCCCGTTCGTCGGCAAGGCCACCGGCGTGCCGTGGGCGCTGCTGGCGGCGAAGGTGATGGCCGGCGAATCGCTCGACAAGCTCGGCGTGCACGAGATCGCCGACCCGAAGCACGTGAGCGTGAAGGAAGTCGTCTTCCCGTTCAGCAAGTTCCCCGGCGTGGACGTGATCCTCGGCCCGGAGATGCGCAGCACCGGCGAAGTGATGGGCATCGACGACGACTTCGCCGGCGCCTACGCCAAGGCGCAGATGGCCGCCGGGGCGGCGCTGCCGCTGGCGGGCACGGTGTTCATCAGCGTCAACGACCGCGACAAGCCGGAGATCGCCGACGTCGCACGGCTCTACGCCGACGCGGGCTTCAAGATCCTCGCCACCGGCGGCACGTACGACGTGCTCGCCGCCGCCGGCGTGAAAAGCGAGCGGATCAGCAAGCTCGCCGAAGGCCGGCCGAACGTGCGCGACGCGATCAAGAACGGGCAGTTGCAGCTCATCATCAACACGCCGACGAAGAAAGGCCCGGCCACGGATGAGGGCAAGATTCGCGCGATGTCGGTGATGAATAAGGTGCCGATCGTGACGACCGTGACCGCCGCCCGCGCCGCCGGCAAGGCGATCGGCAAGCTGCAGAAAAACGGCTGGAGCGTGAAGCCGCTGCAGGCCTATCACGCGGCAAAATCAGACTGACGCATGCGATAGCCGATTCGTACAGGCAGCGCCTTCCGGTCCCCTCCCCCCGGAGGGGGAGGGGACCGGAAATGACGCCGTCGTCTTACACTTGCCGACGTGAGCGAAGATTCGCCAAATCGCTTGGGTCGCCGATGACGCCTTCGTACGTCCACTTCGGTTCGCCGTAGGTCGCGTCGTCGCCGGTCATGTAGAAGAGGCGGTTGCCGTCGATCCAGCTCACGCCGGCCTTGCGGGCGGTGGGCAGGGGCGTGTGCTCGACCCAGCGCATTTTCTTGAAGTCGAAGCTGCGGACGTCGGTCATCAACTCCTGCTGATTGCTCTGGCCGGCGATCAGGAAGATGCGCTTGCCGTCGGTCAGCGTGGAAGCCTCATTATGGCTCGACGCCGTCGGAAGTGGGGGCAGCGTGTTCCACGCATTGTTCTCGGCATCGTATTCGAAGAAGCCGTCGTTCTGCAGGTAGCTCGTGCCGTGCTCGGTCTCGCCGCCGAGGATGTACATCTTATTGTTGACGACGATGGTCGAATGGTGATCCGTCGGGGCCGGCAGGGGGGCGGCCTCTGTCCAGCCTTTGCCGGGGTGACGGAGGCTGAAGACGAAGTGGTCGCCCCGCGAGCGCACGCGCGTGCCGTCGTTGCCGCCGACAAAGTGCAGCCGGCCATCGAGATATGCCATCGACCCGCCGAAGCGCACCGCCGGCAGCTCGCCGAAGCGGCTCCAGGTGTTGGCCGCGATGTCGTACCGCCACACTTCGTTCGAGCCCTTGATCGAGAGCATCGGCCCGAACTGCCCGCCGGCGACGTAGATCGAAGTACCGTCGGTGGCTGCGCCGAAGTGCGTCTGCGCGCCGGGCATGGCAGCGCCGCGCGTCCATTTGCCGGTCTTGGTGTCGAGGATGTCGACGCGGTTGGTCACGCCTTCGTAGACATTGGTAAAGCCGCCCATGACGAACAGCTTGTCTCCCACGCGCACGGCCCCGGCTTCGGCGCGGTGCAGCGGCGACTCAAGCGACGAGCGCTCCCAGTTCACGCCCGCCCCCTGCGGCAGCGGCGCCGGCGCTTCGGCGGCGGTGATGGCCACCGAGCAGAGCCGGTTGTTCTTCGACATCGACCCGCTCGTGATCGTGATCTTGCCGTTGGTGACCTGCAGCAGCCGCACGCCTTCGATCCAGGTAAAGTTCGGCTCGTACGGCTCGCCTTTGACCAGCGGCTGGCCATTGGCGCTGGCCTGGTAATACGCATCGAGCGTGCTGGGGGTGCCCATGAGGGCATGCACGTTGTACCAGCCGTTGGGCACTTCGATCGTCCACGACGCACCATTCATGAGCGTACTCGACTCGGCCTTGGCGTTGTCGTATCGCGGGTCGTCGGTGTAGTCCGTCTGGTCCTGGCGGTCACTACTCCAGCCGTAGCGCAGGCCGTTGCCGCGCGTGGCGAACGCCGCGCCGTAATCGACCTTGTGGCCGCGCACGCGCGGGGCGTCGCTTGGCGCGAAATTGATGCGCACGTTGACGTCGGCCGCCGAGACTGCCGAGGCCCTGAGGGAGGCCGTCTGCGTCGGTTGCTGCTGGCGGCCGCTGGCGCAACCGCTGCAGGGGCAGAAGCCGTATTTAGGCGTCAACGTTTCGGCCGTCGACGCGAAATGCCGACGGTGTTCAAGCGATTCGATTTGAAGAAATGCGGGTAACGACATAAGGCGTCCTTGACACGGCGGTCACTTCCGGCGTAATCAATGACGCCAGCAGATCCTACCGGCTGACACCCAACGTGACTTAAAATGAGAATGAACGGAGGCTCATTTTCCCCTGAAAAACCGCGGCCAAACACACTTAGTGCGGTGCGGCGGTCTGACGCAGACGCGGCACGAAACCGCTCTCGGGCGTCTCTGGACGGGATGCGCTCATACCGGTGTGGACATATTGTCTCGGTCCCAACCGTTCTGGTCGAAATGAAGATTTTTAATGGAATCGGTTTCCAGGCCACGCGGTCGCCGACCGCGCGATCGGATGCCATGTGCGGGCAGGACAACGCATACCGTTGAGACGTGCGGCCGGTGTATCGAGTGCCACGTCCCCGGAGGGCATCGTCGTTACCCGACTATGGCGCGCAGCTCGCTCAATGCCGAGCGCCATTGCAGCAGCGTCGGGGCGATCTCGTATTCAAGGGTGTCCGACAGCACGACGTAATCGCGCTCCTCGAGTGACGTGCGCAGCGTGCGTAGCTGCTGCGAGAACCGCGTCAGCACGTCCACGAGCGGGATATCGCTGCCGCGCACCTGGGCGAGATCGACGCGCAGGAGGCGCGCGATCTGTTCCACTGCCTGCTGTCCGGCGTGCCATGCGGTAAAGCAGCCTGACAGTTTCTGCAGCGCTTTGGACGTATCCCCCGCGGCGAGGAGTTCGACGACGTCGCGGCGCGTGTGGTCTGCTTGGTCGAGTTGCACGCTCAGCTCACTCAGCACGTCGACGGCGATGCGGCGCGGCTCGGCCGTTTCGATGTAGATCGTGTGGCCCAGCAGCGGCCGCTCGCGCAGCGCCGCCATCCCGGCCAGATCCGGCTGACGGCCGTCGATCAGCACCTGCGTAACGAGCCGGTTCTGCGTCCGCACGTGGCTCAGCACGTCGCCGACGGTGGTGAATCCGAGCAGATCGGCGGCCACGGCCTGTGCATCAATGGTGACGTTCATAATGTTCCCTCGGCCTGGCGCGGCGCGGATCGGCCATGTATAAGCCGTGCCTGACACCGCATCGGCGTTCGCTGCCGAAAGGCTTGAGCAAGTCCGATAAATTGTTGGCATAATCCAGGCATGTCGCAGCCGGATACCGACCGTTTGGCCGCACTGCTCCGCAGTCATCATGCCCTGATCCATGTGCCGACGTTCGACGAGCCGTACGCACTCGATCGAGTACGCCAAGCCGCCATCGGACAGAGCCGGCACCTGCTGGTATGGAGCGTCAGCCGCGGCATCCGCGACGGTGTGCTCAAGGACGACGCGACCGTCCCCGACACCGATCATCCCGCCGCCGCCGCCACGCACCTGTTGTTGCACACGCCGCGGGGCGCGACGGTGGTGTTTCTTGATCTCATCCCGCACCTGAAAGACGAGCGCACGCTGCGCGCGTTCCGCGAGCTGCACCACGTCGCCGCGGCGCACGACCTTACGCTCGTGCTGATCGATTGCTGCGACGACGTGCCCGCGGCAGTGTCGGCGGTGAGCACCCGGTTCGAGCCGTCGCTGCCGGGCAAGGCGGAACTGGAAGAGATCATCCGCGCCACCGTGCGCGAGCAGCACGCCCGCTCGAGCATCGACGTGCGCCTGCGCCGCGAGGATCTGACGAACATCGTGCAGCACCTGCAGGGCCTCAGCCGCGAGCAGGCCCGCCAGGCGATCATCGACACCACCGCAGACGACCGCCTGCTCGATGAAAGCGACATCAAGGGCATCATCGCGTTCAAGAAAAATGCCTTGCGCGCCGCCGGCGTGCTCGAGCCAGTGGAGGCCTTCGCCACGCTCGACGAGATCGGCGGGCTGAACAATCTCAAGAAGTGGCTGCGCCTGCGCGAGCGCGCCCTCGGCGACGACGCGATCGAGTTCGGCATCGAGCCGCCGCGCGGCGTGCTGATGCTGGGCGTGCAGGGGGCGGGCAAGTCGCTTAGCGCCAAGGCCATCGCCACCGCCTGGAAACGCCCGCTCATGCGGCTGGACGTCGGGGCGCTGTACGACAAGTTCATCGGCGAAACCGAGCGCCGCATGCGCGGTGCGCTGAAGCAGGCGGAGATGATGGCCCCGGTGGTGCTGTGGATCGACGAGATCGAAAAGGCCTTCGCCAGCGCCGCGGCGCAAAGCACCGACGGCGGGCTGAGCAAGCGCATGTTCGGCAGCCTGCTGACGTGGATGCAGGAGCACACGCGGGCAGTCTTTCTCATCGCCACCGCCAACGACGTCAGCGCCCTTCCGCCGGAACTGCTGCGCAAGGGCCGCTTCGACGAGATCTTCTTCATCGACCTGCCCGACGCCGCGGCGCGCAAGCAGATCTGGTCGATCCACCTGAAGAAACGCAACCGCGATCCGGAACTGATCGAGCTCGATGAAGTCGTCACCGCCAGCGACGGCTACAGCGGCTCGGAGATCGAGCAGGCGGTGAAGTCCGCGATCTACGCCGCGTTCAGTACGAACGCACTGCTGAGCACGCGGATGATTGCCGATGCCTTGAAGGCGTCCCCGCCGCTGAGCGTGACGATGGCCGAGCGTGTGGGCGAGCTGCGCGCCTGGGCGAAGCATCGCTGCACGCCGGCGGATTAGCGACTCACGGTGAATGCAGCCTCGACGATCGAGAAGCGTCGTCTGGTTCCTCCTCCAGAGGGGGAGAAACCGGAGGGGTGCCGCCACGATCGATTCGGATCGGGATGAACGAACGATATGGCGTGCGTTTGACAGCCTTGCCGCGCGATCTAGCATCGGGTCGTGGACGACGGCGGGCCGAAGAACATCAAATCGCGTGTGCGTCTGGCCCTGCGGGCCGAGCGGGCCATGGGGCTGTCGACGCTGCCGATCCGCCTGCGCGGCGCTGGCACGGACATTCCGCGCGACGCGCCCGTTGCGCCAGCGGCCGACGTCGCCCCTGAGCGAGCGACTCCGCCCGCGACCGCGCCCGCCGCGCGGCCGGTGCCGGCCGCCAAGCCGCCGCAGCCGGCGCGCAAGCCCGCCAAAACGGCCGTCAACCTGTTCGGCGCGGCGACGGCCAGCGACTTTGTCATGCCCAGCGACCCGTTCACGTCGGCGGTGTTGCCGACCGATGGCAAGACCGTCGCGCTGCAGACGCTTGACGCCACTTACGTTAAAGGATGCACGCGCTGCCGATTGCACGAGAGCCGCACGCACACCGTCTTCGGCGAAGGGGACGTCGACGCGCAGATCATGTTCGTCGGCGAAGGCCCGGGCGAGAACGAAGACCTCACCGGCCGGCCGTTCGTCGGCAAGGCCGGGCAACTGCTCGATAAGATGATCCTGGCCATGGGACTGACGCGCCAGCGGGTGTACATCGCCAACGTCGTCAAATGCCGGCCGCCCAACAACCGCCAGCCGGCGGCGGACGAGACCGCGACCTGCACGCCGTATCTTGTGCAGCAGATCGAGACGGTGCGCCCTAAGGTGATCGTCACCCTCGGCCTGCCGGCGACGCAGTTTCTTTTGCAGAGCACGCTGCCGATGGGAAAGCTCCGCGGCCAGTGGCAGGCCTGGCGGGGCATCGACGTGATGCCGACGTATCATCCGGCCTATGTATTGCGGTCGTACACCCGGCAGGTACGAGAGGCGGTATGGTCTGATCTTTTGCTCGTTCTGGACCGCCTGAAGCTGCCCCGGCCGGGGCCGCGGGCGGAATGAATTGTCACTCGCGGCGAAGCGTATTTTAGCCTGTAAAAACAGGGTGATTCTGCGTTCCTGCGATTTTAGCATTGACGTCAAAAGCCGTGCGAATATAACCCTCTGCTTGCGAACGATTTTGTTCGCCGCACAGGTGAGACCGACGCCGTCCGGGCCGATTCCGGGCCGCGGCGATAGCGCCGCTCTCGGCGTCGCGGAATTGTTAGATACTCCGGCATGGGGTTGGTCGACAAAGGTGTTTATGCCGGTGTCTATACCATCGTCGCCGCCTAAGATGTTCGCCGGCGGGGCCGCAGGGGATCGGGTCATCATGCCCGCCGCATGTCTGGATCGTTCACCGTCTCGTTCATCAAAGTCTCGTCCATCGAATCGTCCGCCGAATCGCTCGTCGCTTCAGAAAAGATCGTAACGCATGCAGTCGACCACTTTGTCATCGTCGCGGGAGAACGCGCTGCGCCGTCCACCGGAACACACTCTGCTCGACTCCCACACTTGGAGCGAGATGCTGCGCATCGTGCGCACGCAGCACCCGAGCCTCAACCGCGTGTGGTTCGACCAGCTCGTGGCGTACGAGCTCAGCAACGGCATGATCCAGGTGAAGTCGCCGACACTGCCGCAACTGAACTTCCTGCAGATGCAGTGCCAGCAGCCGTTCACGACCGCGGCGCAGCAGGCGACGGGGCGATTGCTGTCGGTGCTGTTCCACTGCGACAACATCCCGCGCGGCGGCGTGTTCAGCGAATCCAACCAGGCCGTCCCGCTCAATCCCGATTACGCATTCGACACCTTCATCACCGGCCCGTGCAACCGCCTGCCCCATGCCGCCAGCGTGGCGGTGAGCGAGCAGCCAGGCAAGGCGTACAATCCCCTGTTCATCCACGGCAACGTGGGCCTGGGCAAAACGCACCTGCTGCAGGCGACGTGCCAGAAATTGCTCGAGCGCAATCCCGACGCGCAGATTCTCTACCTGTCGTGCGACTCGTTCATCAACCAGTTCATGAGCGCCGTCGAGGCCGGGCAGATGAACGAGTTTCGTTATCGTTATCGCCAGGTCGACGTGCTCGTGATCGACGACATCCACTTCCTCGGCGGTCGCGAGCGCAGCCAGGAAGAGTTCTTTCACACGTTCAACACCCTCTATCAGCAGCACAAGCAGATCATCCTCTCGGCCGACTGCCCGCCGAGCGAGATTCCCGAATTGGAAGAGCGGCTCGTCTCGCGCTTCAACTGGGGCCTCGTCGCCCGGATAGACAAGCCGTGCTACGAAACGCGCGTGGCGATCCTGCGCCGCAAAGCGCGCTTGCGCGGCGTCGAGATCACCGACGACGTGCTGTGCTACGTCGCGGCGAAGATCGAGAACAACACCCGCGAGCTCGAAGGCGCGATCACCAAGCTCCAGGGCATGGGCCTGCTGCAGAACGGCCTGATCGATCTCGAACTCGCCAAGGGCGCATTCGGCGAGACCGAAGCCCCCGAGCAGAAGCGCATCACCGTCCAGCACATCCTTGACGTGGTCACGAAATACTACGGCGTGCGGCTGAGCGATCTGCAAAGCAAGAAGCGCAACAAAAGCATCGCCTTCCCGCGTCAGGTGTGCATGTTCCTCGCCCGCAAGCACACGCGCTACAGCCTTGAGGAAATCGGCGGCTACTTCGGCGGCCGCGATCACACGACCGTCCTGCACGCCGTGCGCACCGTGACCGCGGACATGGAACAGGATCACGAGATCCAGCGCCAGGTGACGCAGATGGACAACGAGCTGACGCGAAGCTGAGGCGGGGTGCCGCTCGGTTTCTGTCGCACGCCCAGCGCTGGCGTATGATCCGCGGCGTGAACGCAGTCGATTTCGCCGCCGCCCGGTCCATCTGCCGGCGGCACGCCAAGAGTTTTTATTTCGCGTCGCACTTTCTGCCCGAGCCGAAGCGGTCGCACGCGTACGCCGTCTACGCATTCTGCCGGCTGCTCGACGACGCGGTCGACGAATCCGACGGCACGGCGGCGATGCAGCAGCAACTGACGCGGTTCGAGCGTCTGCTCGACGCCGCCTACGCCGGCCGCGCGCCACCCGGCGCCGGCGAGGAAGCCGCGGCGCTGCGGGCGTTTTCGGCGACGGTCGCGGCGTGCGGCATCCCGCAGAAGCACTTCCGCGAACTCGCCGACGGCTGCCGGATGGACCTGACGATCAGCCGCTACGCCGACTGGCCGGCGCTGGAACGGTATTGCTATCACGTCGCGGGCGTGGTCGGCGTGATCATGTGCTACGTCTTCGGGCTCGCCGACGGGCCTGCCCACGCCCGCGCGGTCTTGATGGGCAACGCGATGCAGCTGACGAACATCCTGCGCGACGTGCACGAGGATTTCGGCCGCGGGCGCGTCTATCTGCCGCAGGACGAGATGGCGCGCTTCGGCGTCACCGACGACGACTTGGCGGCGGGGGCGTCGACGCCCGGCCTGAAGGCGTTGATCCGATTCGAGATCGCCCGCGCCCGCGATTTTTACCGCGCCGGCGCAGCGGGCCTGTCGGCCCTGCGCCCCGACGGCTCGCGCCAGACGGCCGCGGTGATGGCGGTGGTGTATGCCGGCATCCTGCGGGCGATCGAGCGGGGTGGGTATGACATTTTCGCCGGCCGGGCGCGGCTGTCGACGGTCCAGAAAGTTCTTCGCGTCGCCCCCGCCTTGCGGCTGGCTGCCCGCGAGGATGGTGAGCCGGTGCCCGAGGTGTTCTGAGTGGCCATTATGGGCGCGGCAGCCGCTCGTGCGCACGAAGCCGGTTCTCATCCACTCGAAGCGCCAATCCGGCTCCTCCCCCTCCGGGGGAGGCTGGGTGGGGGCGGCCGGCCGCCTCATTGCAGTCAGTCGCCTAGACGCTCCGCCCTCTCCCTACCCCCTCCCGGCGTACCGGGCGAGGGGTTTGGTTCTCGGGCGGCAGCGAGCCGCTATTGCAGGTCGGGGCCGCCCCCACCTGACCTCCCCGGAGGGGGAGGAACCAGAGGCGGCCCTCTGCAAGACATCGAACGTTCGAGAGTATTGGAAAGGATGGGGCCAGAGCCCCTGGGGCGGGCCTCGTGCTACAGTGCCGGCATGCCGTCGATTCCGCTTTATGAATCCCCCGTCACGCCCGACGCATGGCACCGGGTGACCGCGCCGGGCGGGTACGAGTGGTGGTATTTCGACGCCGAGGACGCGGACACCGATACGCAGGTCGTCGCGATCTTTCTCGAAGGGTTCGTCTTCCATCCCGGCTACCTGCGCGCGTACGCGCGATATGTCGGCAATCCCACCCGCACGCCGCCGCCGCTGCCGTCGGAATGGCCGTGTGTTTACCTGTGCGTTTACCGGGGCGGGAAAATCCTGCACCAGTTCATGACGCAGTACGCGCCGGCGGATTTCCGCGCCTCGGCCGAGGCGGTCGACGTGGCGGTCGGGCCTTGCACGCTCACGCGCGACGGCCGCGATTTTGTGTTGGACTTGAAAGGCGCGCCGTGGCGCCTCACCTGGCAGGGGCCCAAGACCGAATCCCGCGACATGCTCTCGGCCAGCCTGCGGTTCACGCCGCGGTTCGATCATCCGCCGGCCGGGCGCGTGTTTCTGTCGCGCGCGATGACCGGCGCTGAGCACCATTGGGTGATCGCCGACCCGGCGTGCGACGTCGGCGGTACGATCCGCCTGTCGTCGGCCGCCGGCGACGAAGAGATCGCCTTCACCGGCCGCGGGTATCACGATCATAACTACGGCACCGGTCCGCTCGGGCCTGGGC
>DASVSS010000045.1:0-15359 GCA_036387945.1 Tepidisphaeraceae bacterium
CTCCTCCCCCGTGTACGGGGGAGGATCGGCGCTTCGTCGATGATCGAAAATCGGCCGGCGCGACGGAGTGCGCGTTATCCTTGGCGCAGCGCCTGGCCCACTTCCGCCGCCAGGGCTGCATTGCAAGCATAGAGATCGCCACCGAAGATCGTTTCCTCCCCCGCCCAGCTCGCGCACGCACCGCCGGCGGCCTGGATGACGGGGAGGATCGCGCCGCAATCCCACGGGCTCATCTTCGGGTCGATCATGATTTCCGCCCGGCCGGTGGCGACCATGAGGTAGCCGTAGCCGTCGCCCCAGGTGCGGCTGTTCCTGCACCGGCGGGCGAGGGCGAGGAACGCGTCCGACCGGCCGATCGCCGGCACGATGCCGCTGGTGAGGATCGTCGCGTCGGCGAGCGTGCTCACGTCCGACACCCGGCACGGCACGCCGTTGAGCGTCGCCGCCACGCCCTGCCCGCCGCAGACGAGTTCGCCAGTCGCCGGGGCGTAGATCGCGCCGGCGACGGGGCGGCCGTGGAGCATGACGCCGACGAGCGTGGTGTAGAGCGGCACGCCGTGGATGAAGGATTTCGTGCCGTCGATCGGGTCGACCACCCACCGCACGGCCGCATCGGCGGGGCCGACGTCTCCGAGCTCTTCGCCGAGGATCGCGTGAAGCGGGAACGTCTGCTGCAGGTGATCGCGGATGATCTGCTCGGCCTCGCGGTCGGCCTGCGTGACCGGCGAGCGGTCGGCCTTGAACTCCACGCCGACGTTGCGGCGGAAATACCTCAGCGTGTGGTCCCCGCCCATCCGCGCGGCGCGGACGGCGACTTCGAGCAATTCCGCGACCGAAGGCAACGCACTCATACCCGCCTCTGTAACGCCCGCGGCCCGCCCACGCCACCTCAGCCCATGCGGTAGAAGAAATGCTCGCGCACGATCTTGCCGCCCTCGACTTCGTACACCGCCAACTCGCTCATCGAGACGCGCCGCCCGGTGGGCTTGAGCGTCGCGTCCACGCTCATGCGCACGCAAAAGTGCGTGTCGGTGACGAGCGGCTCATCGACCCGCACGGAATGGATGTCGTGGTTGTCGAAGTACCAAATGTTCTTGCCGCGCACGGCTTCGATGCCGTTCATCACCTTCGGCATCGTCTCGTCGCCCTGCGACTCGACAGATTCGATGTTCGGGCCGTACAGCTCATCGACGGCCTGCAAGTTCTTCACCTCACGGCACAGAACGACAAGACGCTCGGCGATCTGTTGGGTGGTCATGGCGATACTTTGGGGAGCGGACCCGGCAATTGCAACGCGCTGACAACAGCGCCCGCGCAGGGAGCGGGAAGCCCCATGCCAACCCGCGGCGGGCGGGGTTTGGTTCCCACAGTCTTTGCGTCGTCCGTCCGGCGTCACACCAGTTTTTCGGCGATCTGCACGGCGTTGGTCGCCGCGCCTTTGCGGATCTGGTCGCCGGCGACGAACAACTCGATGCCGCGGCCGTCGTCGCGGCTGATGTCCTGGCGGATTCGGCCGACGAGGACAAGGTCCTGCCCGCTGGCTTCCAGCGGCATGGGGAAGTGGTTTTCTTCCGCCCGGTCGACGAGCTTCACGCCGGGGGCCTTTGCTAAAATCTCGCGCACGCGGTCGGGCGTCATGGGCTGCGTGAATTCGATGTTGATGCTCTCACAGTGTGCCCGCGGGATCGGTACGCGCACGCAGGTGGCGGCGATCATGATCCTGGGATCGGAAAAGATCTTGCGCGTCTCCTTCACCATCTTCATCTCTTCTTCGTTGTACCCTTCGGGCCCGATGGCGGTGTTGTGGCTGAAGAGGTTGTTGACGATCTGGTGGGGGAATTTTTCCTTGCTCACAGCTAAGCCGTGAACGGCTTGCTTCATCTGGTTTTCGAGCTCGTACAGGCCCCAGGCGCCGGCGCCGCTGACGGCCTGGTAGGTGCTGACGATCATGCGCTTGATCCGGTTCGCCTGGTGCAGCGGCCAGATCGGCACGTTCATGATGATCGTGCTGCAGTTGGGGTTGGCGATCAGGCCGTTGTGCTTGTGGATCGCTTCGGGGTTCACTTCCGGCACGACCAGGGGCACGCCGTCCTTCAGGCGGAACGCCGAGGAGTTGTCGACGACGACCGCGCCGGCCTTGACGGCGCTAGGGGCGAATTCCTTGCTGATCGACCCGCCGGCCGAGAAGAGCGCGACCTGCACGCCCGCGAAACTCTCGTGCGTGAGGGCCTGTACTTTGTGCTCGCCGCCCGCGAAGGTCACCGTCTTGCCGGCGCTGCGGGCCGAGGCCAGCAGCGTGAGCTTCGCGATCGGGAAATTCCGCTCGGCCAGGACGCGGAGGAATTCTTCGCCCACGGCGCCGGTGGCGCCCACGATCGCAACGTTCACGCTCATCACTGGCCTTTTTTCTGACGGATCCATTCAAAACAAAACGAGCGGCCGGTGTTCGGCACATCCGCTTCACATACGACGACAAAACGACCCCCGCGGTGCGGGCGTCATTTCGTCGTCGTGCGTTTGCGCGTGTGCATCATCGGCCGCTCGCTTAAGAATCGGGCCGCTATTATGCGGCGGCCGCGCGGCGGGGGCAAGCACCGGCGACCACGGCCGGCGACTTGGCGTGGCGGCAAGAATCGTGGGGTGGGCGTCCCGCCCGCCGGCAATTGCGTCCCATCTGCCGGCGGGCGGGACGCCTACCCCACGTCGCCATGCTACGTTACCACCGTACATGACCGCTCCAGCGCGGCTGCGGCAATCGGCCCGTTCCCATGCGGCGGAAAATCGGCTAAAATTCCGCCCCCGCACCCCAACCGCCGCGGGAAGATCGCAGAAGAAAAACATGGGCAAGCCGACCGGATTCAAAGAGTTCACCCGCGAGACGCCCAAGAAGCGGCCCGTCGATTTGCGCGTGCTTGACTGGGACGAAATCTACCTTCAGCTCCCCGAAGAGAAGCTCAGAAAGCAGGGCGCGCGCTGCATGGACTGCGGCGTTCCGTTCTGCAACAACGGCTGTCCGCTGGGGAATCTCATCCCCGACTGGAACGACCTTGTCTACCGCGGCAAGTGGCGCGAGGCCCACGAGGCCCTGGGCAAGACCAACAACTTCCCCGAGTGGACCGGCCGCATCTGCCCCGCGCCGTGCGAAGAAGCGTGCGTGCTGGCGATCAACGACAAGGCCGTCACGATCAAGACCATCGAGCAGTCGATCAGCGACCGCGCCTGGAGCGAAGGGTGGGTCAAGCCCATCGTGCCCCCCTTCCGCACGGGCAAGCGCGTCGCCATCATCGGCAGCGGCCCGGCGGGGCTGGCGGCGGCCGAGCAGCTCAACAAGGCCGGCCATTGGGCGACGATCTACGAGCGCGACGAGCGGCCGGGCGGATTGCTGCTGTACGGCATCCCGGACTTCAAGATGGACAAGCGGACCGTCCACCGCCGCGTCCAACTGATGAAAGACAGCGGCATCGAGTTCGTCTGTAAGGCCGATGTCGGCCGGACGATCACCGCCGACGAGCTGCGCAAGAAGTATGACGCGATCATCCTCGCCACCGGCGCCACGAAGGCCCGCGACCTGCAGGCCCCCGGCCGCGAACTCGCCGGCATCCACCTGGCGATGACGTACCTGCCCCAGCCCACGCAGGCGAACCTTGGCGACGCGATCTTCGCCGAGCAGAAAATCGACGCCGCGGGTAAGAACGTCGTCATCATCGGCGCCGGCGACACCGCCGCCGACTGCCTCGGCACCGCCCACCGCCAGAAGGCCAAGAGCGTCACGCAGCTCAACATCTATCCCAAGCCGCCCGAAGAGCGCGACGAAGAGCACACCCCCTGGCCGTACTGGCCCAACGTCTACCGCACGAGCCCGGCGCACGAAGAAGGCGGCACGCGCGAGTGGGCGGTGCTGACGAAGCGGTTCGAAGGCCAGGACGGCAAGCTCGCCAAGATCGTCTGCGCCCGCCAGGAAGTCGCCGAGGTGCGCAATGGCAAGCAGGTCATGCGCGAAGTGCCTGACAGCGAGTTCGAAATCCCCTGCGAGCTGTGCCTCATCGCCATCGGCTTCAGCGGCCCGGAAGAAGGCGGCATCGTCCAGCAACTGGGCCTGACCCTCGACGCCCGCGGCAGCATCGTCGTCGGCCAGGATTATCAAACGAACGTCCCCGGCGTCTACGCCACCGGCGACTGCCGCCGCGGCCAAAGCCTCGTCGTCTGGGCCATCAGCGAAGGCCGCTGCGCCGCGGCGGGGGTGGACGCGTTCCTGATGGGCACGAGCGATCTGCCGACGCTGAAGCTGTTTTGACCGGCAGATGCTATCATTGCCGAGATGAAGCTGGATCGCATCACTTTCGATCCGAACGTCATGGGCGGAAAACCGTGCCTTCGGGGAATGCGTGTCACCGTCTCGACGGTGCTTAAATTGCTTGCCGGCGGGATGTCGCGCGAACAGATTCTGAGCGACTATCCGTATCTCGAAGCGGGCGATCTTGAACAAAGCATTCAATACGCCGCGATGCTTGCCGATGACCGGGTATTGCAGCGGGCGAACTGATGCGAGTGTTGCTGGACATGGGCCTGGCGCCCCTGGTCGCTGCGGCGTTGCGCAAGGCGGGACACGACGCGATTCACGTTACCGACCGCGGCCCGAATACGACGCCGGACGAACGGATTTTCGAGATCGCGCAGACCGAGGACCGCGTGCTGATCACGTTCGATCTCGATTTCCCGCGCTTGCTCGCATTGCAACGGTCTGCGGATCCTTCTGTGATCTTATTCCGCGTCGAATCGGCCGATACCACACGCCTTACCGCATGGCTGCTCGACCTGTTGCCGCGTTACGAAACCGAACTCGAAGCGGGCGCCATTCTGGTCATCGACGGCGACCGTGAACGCATTCGCACCCTGCCGGTGTGGTGAGACTGCCGAGCCGTCTCTGATTGCGATGCGGCACGTTCGGCGGACGCAGGAGGTGCCGTTATACTCTTTCCTGATGTCCCATCCGCCGCGCATTCTCATTGTCCAGCCGTCCTGGGTCGGCGATGCCGCGATGGCGTCGCCTGCGTTGCGGGCGATTCGGGAGTTGTACCCCACGGCACACATCAGCTATCTGCTCAAGCGGTACGTCAAGCCGATGTACAACGGCATGCCGTGGGCGGATCGGTTGCTGACGTACCGCACGGGGAAGACGACCAAGAAGGCCGGGCGGCAGCGGTTTCTGGGGCTCGCGGGGCGCTTGCGCAAAGGGCGGTTCGATACCGCCATCCTGCTGCCGGGCAGCTTCAAGTCGGCGTTGATGTGCAAGATGGCGGGCATCGAGCGGGTCGTGGGGTACGACCGGGATGGCCGCGGATTTCTGCTCACCGACAAGCTGCTGCCGCAGCGCGAAGGGGGGCGATATGTGCCCACGCCGATCCTCAAATATTACATGGGCCTGGCGCAGTACCTCGGCTCGCCGAGTCGTGACTTATCGATGCGTTTGTTCGTCACCCCGGGCGAGAAGCGCACCGCCGAGGCGATGTTTGTGCGGCTCGGGCTTGACCCCGGGCTGTATCGCCCCGCGGCTTCGGGGGTCGGCGGCACCGGGCCTTTGGTGATGCTCAATCCCGGCGCCCAGTACGGGGCGAGCAAGCTGTGGCCGGCGGCGTATTACGCGGAGCTGGCCGACCGGTTGATCGAAGAGCGCGGCGCGACGGTGCTCATCAGCAGCGCCCCCAAGGAGAAGCGCATCGTCGACGAGATCACCCGCAAGATGGCCCGCGTGCCCTACGACCTGGCCAAAGCCGGGCTGACGCTGGGGGCGCTGAAGGAAGTCGTCCGCCGCTGCGACCTGATGATTACCAACGACACCGGCCCGCGCCACATCGCCGCGGCGATGGACGTGCCGGTCGTTTCGATCTTCGGGCCAACGCACCCGCAGTGGACGGAGATCTACTTCGCCAAAGAGCGCATCTGCCAGGTGAAGGTGCATTGCGGCCCCTGCCAACTCAAAACCTGCCCACTCGATCACCGCTGCATGACGCGCATCCACCCGGGCATGGTGTTCGACCAGGCGATGGAGTTGCTCGGCGCACGGCCGCTGACGGTGGTGGCCTGAAGGCTTCTCGTAACATGCAATCGCGGCAGGTTGCTGCCAGTGAGCCAAACCCCTCGCCCGGTACGCCGGGAGAGGGTTAGGGAGAGGGCCGAGCGTCGAGCCGCTTGATTGCGATGAGGCACCCGCCCGCCCCCACCTAACCTCCCCCGCAGGGGAGGAACCGGAGTTTGGCGCTTCGTGAAATGAGGCGTCATCGTCTTCCCCCTCCCTGCCCTCCCCCGGGTACGGGGGAGGATCGGCGCGGATTTTGCGGCGTGTAGCCGACCGGGTGGCGCGGGAGGGGTGTCTTCGGTATCATCTGAGTGGAGAAACAACGCATGTCCGATCCCAAGCTCACTCGCCGCCAGGCCCTGACGATCGCTGCCGTTACTGCTTGTTCGTGCGCCATGACCGAAGCCCAGGACGGCGACCGCCCGCGGCGGCGCGGGCCCGGTGGCGGAGGTGGCGAAGGCGGTGGGGGCGGCGGAGACGGAAGCGGCGAGGCGGCGAAGGAAAAGACCCCGCCGGCCAAGGCGCTGGTGATCGGTAAGCTCGCGGATTTCGAGAAGCCGGGGTTTTACGACACATTCACCAAGACCAACAAAATCTACGTCCGCCGGCTCGACGACCGGCTCGTGGTGATGTCGGCGTCGTGCACGCACAAAGGGTGCGTCATCAAGCAGGACGCGCCCGACGTCGTGACCTTGCGCTGCCCGTGCCACAAGAGTTCGTTCGACGCCTTCGGCACGCCCACCGAAGGCCCGGCCAAAACCGCCCTGCCGCGGTACGCCCTCACCCAGTCCGCCGACGGCACGATCACCGCCGATCTGACCAGGAGCTTCACCGAAAAAGAATGGGACGAGCCGGGGGCGATGATCGCGGTCGAGAAAAAAGCCTGACCGTCCGGCACAGAGCGGCGGCGCATTTTTTCCTCTGTGCTCTTTCCTCCCTGCCCTTTGTGCTCACCGTGCCTCTGTGGCCAATCGCGTACATCCGTCCGGGTTCGTCCGCGCGATGGGTGGCGTCTGTCGCGCGCCGGCGTCTTCGGCTACGCTCCGGGCATGGCCTCCCCCGCCCCTCTCCGTGTCGGCGTGATTATGGGCAGCAAGTCGGATTTCGACACGATGCGCCACGCCGCGGCGGTGCTGGACGAACTGGGCATCGGGCATGAAGTCGCAGTCGTCAGCGCCCATCGCACGCCCGATCGGCTGTTCCAGTACGCCGAGCAAGCCGAGGGGCGCGGGATTGCGGTCATCATCGCCGGCGCCGGCGGCGCGGCGCACCTGCCGGGCATGTGCGCGGCCAAGACGCACCTGCCGGTGCTGGGCGTGCCGGTGAAGAGCAAAATGCTCGGCGGCATCGATTCGCTGCTGTCGATCGTGCAGATGCCCGCGGGCGTTCCCGTCGGCACGCTGGCGATCGGCGAAGCGGGCGCGAAGAACGCCGCCCTGCTGGCCGCTGCGATCCTCGGCCTTGCCGATGCGGCGCTGTCGCAGCGCCTGCAGGAGTACCGTCGCCGCCAGACGCAGGGCGTGCTCGATGCCCCGCCGCCATCGGATGTCGATCCCTCAATACCTGTCCCTGAACGTCGGGGCGAATAACCTGAGCGTGCCCGCGGCGTCGGCCGGCGTATGATCCGCCGGCCGACGCGGCCGAAATAACCGGAACCCTTATGGACGCGACTGACGACAAACGAGCCTTCCCGCGTTTCAGCGCCGAAGAGCTTGCGTCGATCACGCAGGTCGCCACGCCGCAGAAGTTCGCCGACGGCGAATGCCTTTTCAGAGTCGGCGACGCCGAGGTGGACATGTTCGTCGTCCTCTCCGGGGCGATCCGCGTAACCAACCCCACCGACGGCGACCGCGAGATCATCCGGCACGACGGCGTAGGGCAATTCACCGGCGACATCGATCTGCTCACCGGCCGGCCCGTGGTGGTTGACGCCCATGCCTGCGGCGAGACCACCGTGCTGCGCGTCTCCAACGCGAAGGTGCGCACGCTCCTGAGCACGATCCCGCGCGTGAGCGAAAAGCTCATGGTCGCGTTCCAGGTGCGGCGGCAACTGCTCGAAGAAGCCGGGCCGCTGGGCCTGCGCGTGATCGGCGACAAAACCTGCCGCGACACGAACGTGATCCGCGAATTCCTGGCCAAGAATTTCATGCCCTTCACCTGGCTCGACACCGACACCCCCGCCGGCCGGGCGGCGTTCGAGGAGGCCGGGTCGCCGAAGATCACGCCGGTGGTGCAGTGCAACGGCACGCAGATGCTCTGCCCGCCGCTGCGCGACGTCGCCGAGTGCGCCGGCGTGTGGCGGCCGTGCCCGACGGAGACCGTCGACATCGCCATCGTCGGCGGCGGGCCGGCGGGACTGGCGGCGGCGGTGTACGGCGCCAGCGAAGGGCTCAAAACGATCGTCCTCGACCGCGTCGGCCCCGGCGGGCAAGCCGGGGGCAGCAGCCGCATCGAAAACTTCATCGGCTTCCCCGCCGGCCTCAGCGGCGCCGACCTGGCGACGCGCGGCGTGCTGCAGATGCTCAAGTTCGGCGCGATGATGCTGGCGCCGGTGAAGGTCGAAGCCCTCGAACCCGGCGACGCAAATACGCCGCACGGCCTTAAGCTCGACTGCGGCGCGACCCTGCGCGCCCACCACGTCTTGATCGCCACCGGCGCCACGTGGCGCAAGCTGCCGGCGAAAAATGCCGACCGGTACGAGCGCGCCGGCATCTACTACGCCTGCACCGCCACCGAGTCGCGCCTGCACAGCGGGCAGGAGATCGCCGTCGTCGGCGGGGGCAACTCCGCAGGGCAGGCGGCGATGTATCTCGCCGAGAACTGCGCCAGGCACGTCCACCTGCTCGTCCGCGGCGAAAGCCTCACCGACACGATGTCGCAATACCTCTGCGGCCGCATCTCGGCCAACAAGCGCATCACTTTGCGCCCGCACGTCGAAATCGATGAAGTGATCGGCGACCATGAAATCGCTTCGATCAAGCTCAAATACAACCACGACCAGGACGGCCCCGAGGGATTGGACGTCGGGGCGATTTTCGTCTTCGTTGGCGCCGAGCCGCACACCGGATGGCTGCCGCCGGAGGTCGCCCGGAACGAAAAGGGATACATCCGCACCGGCGCCGACCTCACCTGCCGCGGGCTGTGGCCGATCAAGGAACGCGACCCGTGCGACCTGGAAACGAGCGTCCCGGGCGTCCTCGCCCTCGGCGACGTCCGCGCCGGCAGCACCAAGCGCGTCGGCTTCGCCGTCGGCGACGGCTCGATGGCCATCACCTGCGTCCACCGTTTGCGGTCGTACGTCGGCGGATGACACAGAAACGCCGCCGCTCTCAACGCCCGTTCCTCCGCCGCATGGATGGACACGCAATGATCGCCACTCCTCCCCCGTACCCGAGGCAGGGCAGGGAGGGGGGCGCTTGCGACCGCCGCATTGCAACGAAGCGCCTCTCCGGTTCCTCCCCCTCCGGGGGAGGCTAGGTGGGGGCGGCGTGCGGCATGCAATCACGGCCCGCTGCTGCCCAAGGACCAAACCCCTCGCCCGGTACTCCAAGAGAGGGTAGGGAGAGGGCCAGAGCGTCTAGGCGTTTGATTGCGACGAGGCATCCGCCTGCCCCCACCTAGCCTCCCCCGGAGGGGGAAGAACCGGAGATTGGCGCTTTGTGGCGGTGCGGCGTCCGCGACCGTCCTGATACTGCATTGGCGCTTCGTGTGACGAGGCGGCTGCGTCCGCCCCCTCTTTGCCCTCCCCCGGGTATGGGGGAGGAGCGGCGCCGGTCGCGCCCTGCGGCAATGCGCAGTGGGCGCGCTTCGGCCATCGCCGGATCGATCAGATCCAGTACAACTCCAGCCGGTCGTCGCTGTCGATGCCGACACGATCGCCGCCGGCGGCGAGGTAAATCACGCCGTTGTGGTGCACCGGGAACATGCCGTGCTTCGGCGTCGGCATCTTCGCCCCCGCCGACCAGGTGTTGGCGGCGACGTCGTAGATCTCGAGCTGGTTGTAGAGGCGGTTGATGTTCCCCGCGCCGTTTTCGGTCTCGCCGCCGAAGACGTAAATCTTCCCGCCCGCGTACACGCCGCGGCCCATGCCGCTGCGCGGCGTGGGTAACCGCTTCAGCGCCGAGTCGCTGCTGGTGGCCCAGGTGTTGGTCGCCGGGTCGTACACCTGCACGTCGCTGTTGCCGTTGGCCAGAGCGTTCTTGCCCGTGCGTCCGCCGATGACGTACAGCTTGCTGCCGTCGGTGGTGGCCGCGGCGTGATGGCGGTTGATCGGCATGCTGACGATCGGCGTCCACTGGTCCGTGGCGATGTCATACACCGCGGCGCTGCTGACCGACCCGGTGCCGGCGTAGTTGCTGCTCGTGCTGCCGACCACGCCGCCGGCGGCGTAGATCTTGCCACCGATCAGCGCCGTCGACATCGAGCCGCCGTCCCACGGCGCGCTGGCGCCGGTGGTCCAGGTGTTCTGCTGTGGATCGAAGATCTGCACCTTCCCGCCGGCGCCCAGCAGCCCGCCGATGACGTACGCGCGGTTGTCGTACACCTCGACCGAATGGTGATCGCCGTAGAACGGCCGCTCGGCGAACGTGCCGGCCGGCGACCAGGTCTTGCTCGAGAAGCTGTACGCCAAGGTCGCCCGCGAGCCGCTGCCGATGACGTACATCCGGTCGCCGATGATGAACTGCGCCACCTCCGCCATCGGCACCGGCAGCCGCGGCCCGTTCGACCAGGTATTGCTCGCGGGCGTGGTCGGCGTAGGGGTGGGTGTTGGCGTTGTCGTCGCCGCGGCGTAGGCGGTGAAGTCGTACCCGCCGATGGTCTGCCCTTCGCCCAGGTTCACGGTGAACGCCGTACCCGCCGCCGGGCGCGTCTGCGTCCAGCCGCCGGGCAGCACCTGCCGCACGGCGTAAGCGCCTTTGCCCAGTCTGGCGAAAATGTACTTGCCGTTGCTCGCGGTCGTCTGCACCGGCTCGCCGGCGTCGAGCGCGGCGTTGTTGTTGGAATCGAGCCACACCGTCCGCCCCGCGAGGCCCGTCTCGCCGCCGCTCCAGCGGCCGTCTTTGTTGAGATCGTTGACGACATACCCGCTGATCTGCCCCGTGCCGCTGCCGGGCGTGGGCGTGGGCGTGGGCGTGGGCGTGGGCGTCGGCGTTGGCGCTGGCGTCGATGGTTCCGAAAGCAGCGTGATCTCGATGGCGTTGATCTTGTTGTTGCTCGCGCCGGCGCCGTTCGTGAGGTCGAGGAATCCGTCGACGACCTCGAGGCTGGTCGTCGCTTCGTACCACTTGCCCGCCGCGGCCGGCACGACCGAAAGTGCGGTCTGGCCTTCGAGGTTGAGCACGTACTTGCTGTCCTTGGCCGCGGCGTCGCCGACGAGCAGCTTCACGCCGTACCGGCCATTGCCTAGGGCGATCTTCCAATCGCGCGTGCCGCCGAGCTGCATGTGATTGAGCGTGTCGTGCGCCTGCGACGGGGATAAGCCCGAATTGCGGTCGCGGGCGTTTTGAGCGTTGTCGATGTTCCACCCGTAGCTTTGGCCATTGCCGCGGTCGGCGAACGCCTTGCCGCCGTCGGCAAGATACCCGGCCGGCACCGGCGCGGTCGCGGGCTGGAAGTTGATCCGGATCGTTTCGTTCACCGCCAGCGATTCCGGCTCGGTCAACGCCAGCGCCATGTGCATTTCACAGAACAGCCGCCGCGAATCGAGTGCCTCTACGGCTGCGTGACGAGCGGGAACGGCAATGCACATCTGGCACCTCTGGCTGAAATTCCAAATACGAACGACTCAGAATCTACTCCCGCCCCGCCGTCTCACCCGCGCCATTCCGCCGCACCAGCCCGGATTAGGAGCAGTGGTCGCTGCCGGCCGTAACGCACACGCGGGCTGATCGGCTTATGCGGTTTACAGCACCGGCGTCGGTTTGCCGTTGGCGGCATAGACGCGATCCTCGGCGGCCTGGCCGCGCCAGCCGTTGGTGACGGTGAACGTCGTGCCGCCGACGCCGCGGTCGTCGTTGGTGACGTTGAACGTGTAAGTGCCGTCCGGCAGCGGCCCGAGGTTGAACTGCTTGAGGTTGTATGCCACGAAGTCGCCCGCGTCGTACTGCCGCTGGTCGTACTGCACGTCGCAGTCGGCGGTGAACGACGGCCCCCGGCGCCCCGCGCCCGACCACCGGAAAGACGCGGGCCCGCCGTCGAGATAAACGTTGACGTCCACCAGCACGTCCCCGCTGCCGCCGGGGCGGTAAGCGAAGACGCCGTCGACTTTTTCCTTCTCGCCCGTGGCGTTCATGCTGCCGAGCGGGTCGATGCTGATGGGCGTCCACGACAGGTAGTTCCGCCGCTTGCCGAAGACGGTGGCGTCGAACACGCGGTCGAACTGGAGACGATCGTTGAAGGCGGCCCCCGGCGTTTCGGTGAACAGAAGGTCGTCGCTGCCGTCGTCGGCGGCGTCCGGGCCGTTGTTGTAGAACGTGTCGCTGCCGGCGGCGTTGAACAAGTAATCGACTTGCGCCCCGCCGCGCAGCGTGTCGTCGCCGAGCGTGCCGATGAGCGTGTCGCGGCCGGCCCCGCCGTCGAGGAAATCATTGCCCGCCCCGTCGTAGATCACGTCGGCCCCGCCATCGCCGGCGAGCAGATCGCGCCGCCCACCGCCGGAGATCGTGTCGCGGCCGGCCCCGCCGTAAATCCGCATCGGCACGCGCAGCCGCCCGGCGACGATCACGTCATTGCCGTTGCCGCCGATCACGACGACGCGCCGCAGCGCGTTGACGTCGCGCCCGACCAGCAGCCGCCCGCGCTCGCCCTGCGACACCCACCGCAACCGCACGGCCAGGCCGTCGCGCGAAAACTCGATCCGGTCCCCCGACCCCGACCCTTCGACCAGCACCACACCGCCGCCGCGATCGGTGACGGTCACGGCCAGCAGGCGACGGGTTTCGAGCGATTGAACGTGCATGACTGATCTCCCCCGTAACAGATGCCGCCGCGATAGGATTCAAACACGCCGGATCGACCACGCCTGGGCACAAAGTAGTTCGTGCGTCCGCGCCACTTCCGAATCACCCATGGGGCGGGCGTCCAGCCTGCCAGAAAAACCATTTCCAAGCCGGCGGGCGAGACACCAGCCCCACGAGTCGAATATCCGCGCGAACATCCCGACACGCCAGCCCCGATCCCGCCGCCTGAAGCAAGCGCTGACCGCTTATACGCGCTCGGTCAGCCCCACACACCCTCGCCGCCGACGGCACGATCCACTGACTGACCAGCCGCCTCCGCAACGGCCCCATCAATCACTCCGTCAACCTCCCGCCCCGCGGCCGGATTTTCGTTCCTGCTATTTTCGAGTTCACCAATCCGCCTATCGCCTTGCCGGGCCAATGCTTGGGCCGGATTTTTCCCTCCCCGGCCGTCACGCAGACTGCCCATCTTCCGCCGCATCTTGCGCAGCGTCAGTAACTGGTTGATGATCCGCAGCACCGAGCGTTCGAGTCGCATCTGAAAGACCTGCAATCGCGCCAGCGACGAATCGTCGCGTCCGACGTCCAGGCCGATCGCCGCTTCCAGCGTCTTGGCCGCCATCATTGGCCGTCGCGGATCGATCGACGAGAGCTGCCCCAACTTGTCGGCCTCGGCGTCCCCCGCCCGCATGAGCCGCCAGTGCTGCTTGGCCAGCTGATCCACGAGCATCCATTCCGTCACATTACGCGGCCGCCACTGCTCGACCAGCGCCTCTCGCAACTGCTCGAATGCCCCGCGCTGCTCGCCTTCGAGCAGCACCTTGCGCGCGTACATTCCGTGCCGCCACGCGTTCTGATCCGCGCCGCGTTCCGTCGTCTCGATAAAAGAAATCGCCTCAGACATACCAACCTCCCCGGCCCCCCGGAAAGACATGACGCCGACACCGCCCGCGGCACCCCCGCGGCCGGCCGACAGTCATTCATACCGCCGGGAATCGGAAAAGTCGGCGATAAAATGGCCGTTTTTGCAGTTTTTCCGGCAGGCGACTTTCGGCTGTCGCGGCGCATCATCGCGACAGACGGAATTTCATAACCACCGGCAGATGGTCCGAGCCGAAGGCTTGTTCGACTCTGCCGGAAACGGGTTCGATCCCGCCGCGCGTGTATGCCGTATCGATCCGCACGGACGGGATCGGCGGTTTAACGTTGCGTGTCGGCCATGTCGCCTGCCGGCCGCCGCCGGTGGCGAGATGCGCTTCGCGGAAGCCCGTACCGCGCAATTGCGCGCCCTGGGGGCTGAAGGTGGTGAAGTTGAAGTCGCCAACGAAGATCGTCGGCGCCGCGTGGTCCGCGTGCTCGCGCAGCAGCCGCGAGACTTGCACGCGGTTGGAACGGCGCGTCTCAGCCCGCTGCGGCGGCGCGAGATGCACGTTCACGAGCCGCACTTCCCGCCCGAGCAGCGTGACGGCGACGTCGAGATTGCGACTCTCATAATCCTGCGGCGCCGCGATCAGGCGCAGCGGCGTGCGCGAGAAGACGGCCATGCCGTCATACCCGGGGTCGGGATGAATCTCGGCGTGCGGGTACACGCTCGCGAGCCCGGCCCGCATTTGCTCGGCCGTATGGGGCGTCACTTCCTGCACGACCACCACGTCCGCATCGGTCCGGCGCATCAGCTCGACCGCCCAGGTCGCGTCGCGCAAATCCTTGTTGAGGTTGAACGACGCGATCAAGAACGTCGGCCCGCCCCCGGCATCCCCCGACGGCCACGCCGCCCGCATCTCGGGTGCCGCCCACGCCATCGCCAGCAGCAACGACATCACACCGACCCACCGCCGCCGGCAAACGAATGCGAGCAGCCCGAGCACGAGCCACCCGCACGCCATCGGAATCAGAAACACCCGCGTGAAGAACGCTGCCGTGGCGAAGGCGTCATAAATCCCCACATCGGCATTCGCCCTGAGTGGCAACAACCACGCGACGGCGGTGACCAGAAGCCCGACGACCAACGCGACGACGCACAAGCGGCCGACGACTTGCCTGACGCGAGACCGTCGCGGCGCGGCGGGCTCGTGTGTCGCCTCGACGTGATTTCCGTCCGCCGTCGCCATCATCTTAAAACGCTCCCTTTCGACTTACAGACCCGCGATCAATCAATCCGGGAAGTGTTCGCGGGTCCCCTCGTCGAACAGCACTTTCACTTCGTCGATGAGGATTGGCAATTTCAATCGCACGATATCCCAGGTCCGGTCATCCCTGATCTCGTCGTAATCGTGAACGATCAAATTCCGGAATCCGATGATCTTCCGCCACTCGCTGATCCG
>DASVSS010000046.1:0-2239 GCA_036387945.1 Tepidisphaeraceae bacterium
ACTACCTGCCGGGGCGCCTGCTTCAGACCCAGCCCCACCGCGGCGCCCCAAATGGCGCGCCTGGAACGTGGACCACCATCGATCTTGACCTCTCGCGCTACGATAGCATCGCGACACGCTTCGCCGCGGTCAGTGCCGAAAGCACCTCGTTCCTGAAATCCGGCATCGAGACGCGGAACGCTGCCTTCAATTCCCTGATCGACGAGATCGAGCAGGTGGCGGGGCGCAGCCGCGCGCCTATGCTGCTCATGGGGCCGACCGGGGCCGGCAAAAGCCAGCTTGCGCGTCGGATCTTCGAACTGAAGAAGCTCAAGCGGCAGATGAAGGGGCCGTTTGTCGAGGTGAACTGCGCTACCCTGCGAGGTGACGGGGCGATGTCGGCATTGTTCGGGCACAAGAAGGGCGCCTTCACCGGCGCCGCCGCCGACCGCCCAGGACTGCTCCGTGCCGCCGACACCGGCATGCTGTTCCTGGACGAGATCGGTGAACTCGGCCTCGACGAGCAGGCGATGATCCTGCGCGCCATCGAGGATAAGCGATTCCTGCCGGTTGGCTCCGATATAGAGGCGGGTAGCGACTTCCAGCTGATCGCGGGCACCAACCGGGATCTTGGCGAGGCCGTTGCTCAGGGGAGGTTCCGCGACGACCTCTACGCGCGGCTGAACCTCTGGACGTTTGCACTGCCTGGCCTGGCTAACCGGCGCGAGGATATCGCACCCAACCTCGACTACGAGCTCGACCGGTTCGCGGAGCGAGAGGGGACGCGGGTGACGTTCAACAAGGAGGCGCGCGAGCGCTACCTGTCCTTCGCGACGTCTCCGCAGGCAGGATGGTCCGGTAACTTCCGCGACCTCGCTGCAAGCGTGACCCGGATGTCGACGTTCAGCCCGAAGGGGCGGATCGACGGCGACTGCGTCGATGCCGAGATCATCCGCCTGAAGCGGCTATGGTCAACCGATGTGCGCGCCGACGACGAGCTTGTACCGGTGCTCTCGCCTGAGACGCTGGCAGCGCTTGATCCGTTCGATCGCGTCCAGTTGTCCCATGTCGTCGCGACCTGCCGGTCGAGCAGGACGCTATCGGAAGCTGGCCGAAAGCTGTTCGCCGCGTCGCGAGCAAGGCGCACTTCCTCGAACGATGCCGACAGGCTGCGCAAATATCTGCAGCGCTTCGGCCTCGAATGGTCGTCCCTCGCAGGCCAGTAGTAAGGCCCGCCATCACCGGCGAACGTCCGGTAACGCCCAATTGCGGACGTTCGCGCCGAGTGCAATGAAGTGGCATGAGTGAAGCCGTCCGCCTACTTGAGTCAGACCACGACCCGGAGCGGTTTATTGAGCAGCTAGGGAAGCTGGTGAAGCATAAGCCGGTGGAGAAGCCGGAATGAGAATGAGGGTGTTGTCAGGGCAACTGCACTGGACGTTCTTGGGGCGAGTTCCTGCCCCGTTTGCCTGCCCATCGGCAGGCAAACGACGTCAGGTTCGGGAGCAAGCCGAACGGGTCCGCAGTACTGACAGCTTTATCGGGCTACCTGACGCGACTGAATAAGCGGTTAGTGCGCGGCCAATCTCGACCCGGTGCATTATATCTGACAGAGCCGGCTGGCAGGCTTGCGGGCGCGGGGCATGCCAGCGTCGCTACCCGCCCTCGCTTACCAGCCGGTGCATTTGGTCTGACAGTGCCCTCACGTCCGCTACTGGTGGAAAGCGGACGCTACCGCGGAAGTCATGCTATGTTAGCTCGCGCCTATGGGACGTGACGGATACATCGCAACTGTCGCTGCGCTGCTCGCCCTGGCGGCTTGCACTGCCTGTGCGGAAGATAGGTTCAGTGGTCGCGATGGGGCGGCCGAAGCGCTCATCGACATTACGCGCGGAGCGCCGCTCAAGATCTACAGCGCATCGATCATGGGAGCCACTCTGAGCTCAGAGAGTCCAGGCCTGCTCGATTGCTCGCCAGATCTGGCCGCTGACAGACATCCGTTTTTCGACATACCCGAGCTGGCGTTTGCCTCCGGGGAACGGAAGACGTTCTGGCGAAGCCACCTCGCGTCGTCAGCCAGACGGTTTACCACGGCGTACAACGTCGAGGCTTTCCGGTTGCGAACTCTTGAGGTGACGCGCCTTTGCCCTCGGGTTCGGCTCTCTTCGGCCGCTTAGCGTTACGCGTCAGCGTTGGGGAGAGCGGACATTCAGCGAAGGTCCGCTGTTCGTGGAAAGCGGACGTTCGTCGGTTCTAAGCG
>DASVSS010000047.1:0-13657 GCA_036387945.1 Tepidisphaeraceae bacterium
GTCGAGAATCTGCTTCGCGGTCGTGCCGGTTTCTGAACTGCTCCCCGAGACGCCGGCGACATCGGCGGGTGCGGCGTGCCAGTCCTGAAGGGCCACGGCGTGCTGCGCGCGATCCAGCTGGCGGGCCAGGTCGTTAAGTTCCCAACGCATGTGCTGGTTCGCCAGCGCGAAGAACTGCCGCACCGTTCCGGGTCGCACTTCGCGCATGGCTTTAATCAACCGCTCGACAAGACCGCCGAGCAACTCGTCCGTGCCGAGGTTGAGGGGCCCCCGCGTCAGGCGCGGATAGCTGCGGTGGAGCATCGACCCGCAGAGCAATTGAAGCCGTCGCGCCGACCGGGCCAGCAAATCTCGGACGATCGGTTCCGCTGGCGTGTCCCCGCGGACGCCGGCGAGTTCGTCCAGATACCGTTGAACCGCGAGGGTTGTGTGGTGGTCTTCCACGCGGAGCCCATCGTACCGCAACGCCGGGCGTTCGATTTCTTTTTCCGCGGTCATGGCGTCCCCTTGGCGTAGATTGTCATCGGATTACGCGCCGTGCTTGATAGACTGAGCGGCGCGGGGGGACATGCGTCCCATCGTCTACAGGTGAGTGTCCCGGCCATGGCGGATGAACTGCGCGTATCGCAACTCCTCGAGATCGCCCTCGAGCCCGGCGGCAGCCCTGAGCGGGCGTGCGTCGACTGCCCCGATCTGCTGCCCGAGGTCCGACGGCGGTGGGAGGAGTGCCGTCGCCTCGCCGCGGATCTCGAAGTGCTGTTCCCCGCCGCGACCATGCCCGCGTCGCGCAACAACCGCCGCTCCCTGCGCGACGTGCGGGGCGCGATCCCGCAGATCGAAGGGTACCGTTTCGAATCGCTGCTCGGCCAGGGCGGGATGGGCGTTGTATACAAGGTGGTCGACGTGCGTTTGTGCCGGTCGGTGGCGCTCAAGACGCTGCTGGCCGGGGCCTACGCCACGCAATCGGAGCTGGCTCGCTTCCTGCGAGAGGCGCAGGCGATCGCGTCGATGCGGCACCCGCACATCGTGAACGTCTACGACGCCGGGGAACACGAGGGCAGTCCGTACTTCACGATGGAGCTGGTCGAGGGGGGCACGCTCGCGGCTCGCCTGGCGGGCATGCCCCTGCCGGCGGAGAAGGGGGCGGAGCTGCTGGCGCCGGTGGCGCGGGCGGTCGAGGCGGCCCACCGCGCGGGGGTGGTGCATCGCGACCTCAAGCCGGCGAACATTCTGCTCACGACCGAAGGCGTGCCGAAGGTAAGCGACTTCGGCCTCGCCGTGCGGCCGGACGCACGCGAGGAGGAAGGCCTCACTCTCACCGGCCAGCGGCTTGGCACGCCGAGCTACATGGCGCCAGAGCAGTCGTCCCCGCGGTGGGGGCCGGTCGGCCCGGCGGCGGACGTGTATGCGTTGGGCGCGATCCTGTACGAGACCCTGACCGGCCGCCCGCCGTTCCGCGGCGATTCGCCTGCAGAGACCGAGCGGCAGCTCCTCAGCGAAGAACCCGTTCCGCCGTCGCGGCTGAACACCAGCGTCCCGCGCGACATCGAAACGGTTTGCCTGAAGTGCCTGGAAAAAGACCCGTCTCGCCGCTACGCCTCGGCCGCCGATCTTGCCGACGATCTCGATCGATTTTCACGCGACGAGCCGGTGCGGGCCGTGCCGATGTCGCGCGTGGGGCACACGGCGCGGTGGGTGAAACGGCACCGCCCGCTGGCGGCCTCGCTCGCGGGGGTGGCCGTGCTGCTGGTGCTGCTCACCGTCACGTCGCTGGCGGCCTCGGCGCACTTCCGCCGCATGGAGCAGCAGCAGCGCACACTGGCGGAAGAGAACGGAAGGATCGCCCGGGAAAAAGAGGTCCAGCGGCTGAAGGCGGTGCGCGCCGAGCGCGAGGAAGCCGAACTGCGCCGCCGCGCCGAGATCGAAGGCGAAACCCTCCGTCAGAACTTATACTTCAACCAGATGAACCTCGGCGCGCAGGCCGCGATGCACCCGAGCGGGATCGGGCGGGTCGGCGAGTGGCTGAGGCCGTGGGCCACGAGCAAGCCGGACCTGCGGAACTGGGAGTGGTACTACCTCAGCGGCCTGTGCCACCGGGAGGCGGTCACCCTCGGCACGATCGACGGTGTCGCCCACGTCGCCTGGAGCCTGGACGGCCGCCACTTCGCCGCCGCCGGCACGAACGGCGATGTCGTGCTGTGGGACGCGGCCGAGGCGCGCGAGCTTCGCCGCTTCACCGGCCACGCCGGGGAAGTCGACACCGTGGCGTGGAGCCCCGACGGCACGCGGCTCGCCTCTGCCGGCAGGGACGGGGATGTTCGGGTCTGGCACGTCTCGACCGGCAAGGCGGCGTTCACGTACGCGGGGCACCGGGGGCGCGTCTCGGCCGTCGCGTGGAACGCCGACGGCAAGCGGATCGCCTCGTGCAGCACCGACGGCACGGTCCACGTCTGGGACGCCGGAACCGGGGCCCTCCATCATGCCTTTGCTCGGCAGGTGAAGGACGCCTCCGACGTCGCCTGGAGCCCGGACGGGCGCTGGCTGGCGATGACCAGCACCGATACCGAAATCCTCATCCGAGACGCGAGCAGCGGCGCGGAACAACTCAAATTGAACGGGCACCGAAACCTCGTCAACCGCCTCGCCTGGAACCCCAGCGGCACGCGCCTCGCCTCGGCCAGCAACGACCGCACGGCCAAGATCTGGAACGTGGCGACCGGCGCCGAGGTGGCGACCCTCGGCGGGCACACCTCGGGCGTGACGTCCATCGCCTGGAGCCCGAACGGCGCGCGCCTGGCGACCGGGGGAGACGACTACCTTGTGAAAATCTGGTCCGCCGCCGACGGACGGGAATCGGCCACCTTGCGTGGCCACACGCAGCGCGTCACGTCCGTTGCATGGAGCCCGGACGGCTCACGCCTGGCGTCGACGGGGTTCGACGCGACGATCAAGCTGTGGGCAGCCGCCACCGGGCCGGAAGTATTGGTGCTGACGGGGCATTCCGACCCGGCCGTTGCCATCGCGTGGTCGCCCGACGGACGGCGCCTGGCTTCGGCGAGTTTGGACCGCACCGCGCGCATCTGGGACGCCACCGGCGTGCGCGAGCCGGTCACGCTCTCCGGCCCCACCCACCAACTGCGGGCGCTGGCGTGGAGCCCCGACGGGCAGCGCCTCGCAACCGCCGGCCTGGACGGGGCGATCCGAATCTACGAGCCCGCGAGTGGAAAGCTGCTTCGATCGCTGCGGTTAGAGAACCAGTCCGTCTTCGCCCTGGCGTGGGCCCCAGACAGCCGACGCCTTGCTTCGGGCAGCGGCGGCGTGGTGCACATCTGGGACGCCGTCAGCGGCGACGCCCTGCGCCACCTCCACGGACACCGCGAGCGCGTTCTTTCGGTGGATTGGAACGGGGACGGGACGCGCCTCGCCAGCGCGTCCTTCGACCGGACGATCCGCGTGTGGGACGTTTCGGCCGGGAGGGAGATGCTGAACATTGCGGGACACGAACTAGCGGTCAATGGCGTCGCTTGGTCGCCCGACGGGCAGCGCCTGGCTTCGGCGGGCAGCGATCAGACCGTCAAGGTATGGGACGCGGCGGGGGGGCGCTTTCTCTTTTCCCTCCGCGGACACACCACGCAGGTGAACTCGGTCCGGTGGAGCCCTGACGGCACGCGCCTTGCCTCGAGCAGCAACGATCACACCATCAAGCTGTGGCACGCCGCGACGGGGCGCGAGGCGCTGACCCTCGACTGTGGAGGGAACATGGTTCATGCCGTCGCATGGGCCCCGGACGGCCTTCGGCTGGCGACGGCGTCGGAGGACCACAAGGTCCGAATCTTCGACGCCACACCGGGCTACGTTCGCGCCCGCTCGCCCCGGTGCCTGCCTGTCCTCGACCGGCGACGTCCTTATGGCGCGCCGACTGGTGCGGACTGGCAACTCCGCGCCGAGATCCACGCGCGGCAGGGTGAGTGGGACGCGGCGATCGAGTGTGTCCGGCAACGCATGCGTCTGGATCCGCAACTCCGTTGGTGCGTGTTGGGCGGCTGGGTCGCCGGGCCGCACGCCGCTGACTTGAGCGATCGCTCGCCGCCGCCGCTGGCGCTGTATCCGGAGGACCCCGTCGCGACTGCCCACGACCGGCGGGTCGACTGGTTGCCCGTCATGCTGGACGGAAATGGCCATGTGAATTTCGGTGAGATGTTCGACGGCGCGTCGGACATCTCGGCGTGCGCTCAGCTCCGAATCTACTCGGCCGGCCGCCAGGAGGTGACGGTGCTGCTCGGTTCCGACGACGGCGCGCGGCTTTGGCTGAACGGGCAGGCGATCCACGAGGCCAGCGGGCAACGCCGGGCGGTCCCGGAAACCGACGCGATCCCTGCGGCCCTGGAGCCGGGGTGGAACACGCTGACTGCACGCGTCGCCAACGCCACCGGCATGCACGCGCTTTACCTCCGCCTGACGCCACGGCATCCCTTCACGACGGGGCCGGCGCGGGGAGAGCCGCGCTAGACGGGGACGGACATGGCGGGCGGCTGTGTGGGCGTAATCGTCGATGCGTCGTTCGATCGCGACGGCCTGCCGGAGCGGCGGAGCAGGATCGCCAGACCGAAAACGGCCGGTATTGCCGCCGGGCTCGGCTCGGGCACGACCGTCAGTGACAGCGGCCCGAAGGCCGGCGTCTGCCCGTCGAGCGGGTTGCGCACGCGGTACCCGATCTGCGTGCCGCCGAAATCGACGCCGCGGGTGTGGTCCGAAAAAGTGCCCGACTCGTACCGGCTGCCTGGGTCATTGAGTGTCAGGTCGGCGATCGACACCGAGAAGGACGGGTTCGGACCCGTGCGGTCGACGGTGACGGACACGCTGTAGTCGTGCCCTTCGATCGGATCGAACAGGCGCTTGACCACATGGTGCGGCCCGGGCGGCGTGCCCGAAGCGCCTTCGTCCCCGAGGAGTTCCTGCCCGTCGACGGATAGGAGCACGAACTCGCCGTCGAACTGGTTGTCGACGGTCAGTATGTATCCGCCTTGTTCTACGCCGCCGGAGATCACAAGCCCGGGCTGCGCCGTGTTTACAGACGGGATGTTCTTGATTGTGCCCGCGACGGTGAACTTCTTCAGGTTGGCTGTATTGCCTCCCGCCGCGTCGTTGCCGGTGGTGAGAAGGACGGCCGAGTTGTAGCGGTACGCCGGATCCTGCCCGTTCACGCCCAGCTTTCGGGAATAGGTGAGACTCCCATTCGCCGCCGTCCATTTGCTCTCGAACGCCGTATTTTCCTCGGCCAGCCGGTATTTTCCCGGTGTGGTCGCGGTGTAGGTTTCCGCGGTCGTATATGGGTCAAGGAACGCCGCGCCCGCCTGGGCCGCGCAGGTCAGGGCGAGTGCTTCGGCGAAGACCACCGCAAAGAAACAATTGCGAATTCGAGACATGTTCACTCCACACGCGCGAGGTTGGCGAAGGCGGGGCAAGTGCCCTCAGAAATGAAAAACGGATTCGCCGGAAGCAGCCAAAGTAGTACCGGGCGACGTGGAATGTCAATACTGCAAAGCGCGCCCGGAGTGCAATTGCAAGCCTCTGACGGGATCTATCAGAAAGTTTTTTGTTGCCTTTTCCGAGTCGTGTCGCCAGTGTTGCACGCGCCCGTTCGCAGCGTTGGCCTTGGGGAAGATGGAGAATCGATGGGTCGGAATCGAAGGCGATCCTCGCGGGCCCGACGCGGCTTCACGCTCGTCGAATTGCTCGTGGTCATCGGGATCATCGCGTTGCTCATCGCCCTCTTGTTGGCCAGCGTGGTCGGCGTGCGGCGGAGCGCCAAGTCCGTCGCCTGCGCCGCCAAGCTCCGCAGCCTGGGCCAGATCCTGATGATCCATGCCGTCGACCACGGGGGATACCTTCCGCTCGCGGGCAACATCGCACCCGGCCCGAACGGGAACGGCCTGTCGAGCCCGCAAAGTCTCGGCGACCCGTCACGCCGAAAGTACGTCTACTACGACAACGGCGGCGGGAATTACTGCGCCACCGCGATGCCCCACGCGCTGGCCCGGCACATCACCGCGCGGCCGATCCGCGATGTGTCGTGGCAGACCCTCGTCGCGGACATCCAGGTGCCCGATGGCCTGCAGGACGCGTTCCTGTGTCCGTCAGACCTGGAAACCACAGAGCGCACGTACACCCCGCCCCGGTGGATCAATAACTACGGCAGTGCGACGTTCCTCAACGGCTGGTCGAGTTACGGCGTGAACGCGGAGATATTCGCCTGGACCGACAGCGGCGCCGGCGGCACTGCCGGGCATTCGCGCCTTCGCGGCAAAATAGGCGGAGTCCCGCGGCCGTCGGAAACGATGCTCATGTGCGACACCCGCGCCGCCATCGAGGTCTGGGTGCTCGGCCCGCAACTGGCGCTGGCCGACGTCTACCTCGGCACCGGCGGCACGGTCGGCCATCGCGTCTTCGACCTGCTGCGCCACCGCGGGCGGATGAACATCCTCTTTGCCGACGGCCACGTCGACAGCCGTCCGATCCTGAGCACCGGCGGCACAGAGGGCGTCGGCGACATCGGTTCGCCCGGCAACAAGCCGAGTGACGAGATCATGTCAGTGTCGATGGACAAAGATTTCCGCTGAGACTTTCTGCCTGCCGCCGGCCTCGGCGCACCCGCCCGGAATGACGGCCGCTTCGGCGGTTCGTCCGTGCCGCTCCGTCGTTGAGTGACTGGGAAACTTGTTTTTGCTGTCCAGCCGTCCCGCTTAGTCGGTGGCGAGGAGTGAGAACCGCCTCGCCGTCCAAAAGGGAATGGTTATGCACTCAAACGACTCCAGTCCGCTGCCGTTGGCGTCGCGCCGAGACGTCCTCAGTTCCGCCGCCGCCGCTGTCGCGGCGCTGGCGCTTTCGGAGATGTTCGGCCCGGGAACGGCCATCGCCGCGGACGAGGCGGTCGCGGGCGAACACGCACAAGGAGATTCATCGGTGAACACGATCACGACCAAAGACCGCACGCAGATTTACTTCAAGGACTGGGGCGAGGGGCAGCCGGTGGTGTTCAGCCACGGCTGGCCGCTGACGGGCGATGCGTTCGAAGACCAGATGATCTTTCTTGCCGACCACGGCTATCGCTGCATCGCCCACGACCGCCGCGGGCACGGCCGGTCGAGCCAGCCGTGGCACGGCAATGACATGGACCACTACGCCGACGATCTTGCGCAGCTGGTCGAAAAGCTCGATCTGAAGAACGCCATCCACGTCGGCCACTCCACCGGCGGCGGCGAGGTCACCCGCTACATCGGCCGGCACGGTACGAAGCGGGTCGCCAAGGCGGTGCTGATCGGGGCCGTCCCGCCGTTGATGCTCAAGACCCCCGCCAACCCCGGCGGGCTTCCCCGCGACGCATTCGACGGTCTGCGCGCCGGGTCGCTCGCCGACCGCTCGAAGCTGTACCAGGACCTCGCCGCGGGCTCGTTCTATGGGTTCAATCGACCCGCCGCGAACGTCTCAAAGGCCCTGATCGACTCGTTCTGGCTGCAAAGCATGATGTCCGGCCACAAGAATGCGTACGACTGCATCAAGGCCTTTTCCGAAACCGACTTCACCGAAGACCTCAAGCGGTTCGACGTCCCCACGCTGATCCTGCACGGCAGCGACGACCAGATCGTGCCGATCGGCGACTCCGCGTACCTCACCGCCAAACTCGTGAAGGGATCGACGCTGAAGGTCTACGACGGCGCCCCGCACGGCCTTTGCTCGACGATGAAGGACGAGATCAACCGCGAGCTGCTGGCCTTCTTCAAGGCGTGATTGCTAATCGCCGCGTCGGGGTGTCATCGTCTGCTTATACGACTCGAGAAACGCCAATGAATCGCTCAACGCTTCGCCACACGGCGCTGACGGCCGCCCTTGCACTTGGTGCCGGGCTTTTGTTCGCAGACGAAATGACCTTGACCAATGGTGCGCCGATGAACGTCCGGGACTTCGAACCCGCTGCGGTGATCCCCCTGAAAACCGAACCGCCCGCGAAGCTCTTCGTGGACGCGCCGGTCGCCGAGCAGTTGGCGCTGGGGCGCGTGGTCGTCCGGTACCGAACGGAGAATCTGCGGATCCTTCCGGTCTTCGGCCCCGCGGCCCTCGACGTATCGCCACGGATCGGGCACCTGCACGTCACCGTCGACGGCGGGCCGTGGCGTTGGGTCGACGCCAGCGGCCAACCGCTCATCATCAACAAGCTCCCGCCGGGCCGGCACAAGGTTCTTGTCGAGCTTGCCGACCCGACGCACAGGGTCATCGCCGGCGAGACCGTCGAGTTCGAAGTCCCACAAGTGCCACCGGCGCTTCATTAGCGCTACCCACTCTCCCCGCCCCGGCGTTCGAACGCGGAAAGGTTCACATGCGCAAGACCGCACTCATCACCGGAACTTCGTCGGGCCTCGGGCGGACGGCCGCGGGCTACTTTGCCGCCCGCGGGTGGAACGTCGTCGCGACCATGCGCACGCCGCCGGGCGAGACGGAACTGGCGGGACCGGACAACGTGCTCGTCACGCGCCTCGACGTCCAGGATCCGCCGAGCATTGCCGAGGCGATCGAGCGCGGCATCGAGCGCTTCGGGCGGATCGACACGCTGATCAACAACGCCGGCTTCGGTCTGTTCGGCCTGTTCGAAGCGACGCCGGCGGAGAAGGTGCGCGAGCAGTTCGAAGTCAACGTTTTCGGGGCGATGGAAGTGACGCGCGCGGTCCTCCCACACTTCCGGGCGAGCCAGGGCGGCACGATCATCAATATCAGTTCCGGCGCCGGCGTCTTCACGCTGCCAATGCTTTCGCTCTATTGCGCCAGCAAGTTCGCCCTGGAAGGCTTCTCAGAAGCCCTCGCCTACGAACTCGCCTCGCAGCAGATCGTCGTCAAGATCGTCGAGCCGGGCGGGGTGATCAGCACCAACTTCGGCAAGCGCAGCGCCGCGGAGGCCGCGGCCGTCGACGTGCCGGCTGGGTATGAGGACTTCATCAAAAGCGCCAGTGCGGTCTTCGAGGAACTGCGCGCCGCCGCATCGGCGACCGAGGAAGACGTCGCCAAGGTGATCTTCACCGCCGCGACTGACGGCTCTGATCAACTGCGGTACGTCGCGACCGACGACATCCGGCCGCTGCTGAAGGCGCGCCGCGAAACGTCGGAGCAGCAATACATGGCGCTCGTGCGCTCACAATTCTCTCGCACTCCGCCGCCGGAGGCGGATGCGTCGCTCGGCGGGCGCGCGTCGGGTACTCACGCTTACTAAAGAAGGAACTCCCCATGTCGAAGAAACTTGAAGGAAAAGTCGCCCTCGTCACCGGCGGCAGCAGCGGTCTGGGTCTGGCGACGGCCGAGCGGTTCGCCGCCGAGGGCGCGCGGGTTTTCATCACCGGCCGGCGGGCCGAAGAAGTCGACAAGGCGGCGGCGCAAATCGGCCGCGGCGCCGTCGGCGTGCAGGGGGACGTTTCGAACCTCGCCGACCTCGACCGCCTTTACGACACCATCCGTACTAGTGCCGGCCGCCTGGACGTGCTCTTCGCCAACGCCGGCGGCGGGGCGTTCATGCCCCTGGGGCAGGTCACCGAGGCGCACTTCGACAAGTACTTCGGCATCAACGTCAAGGGCACGCTCTTCACCGTGCAGAAGGCATTGCCGCTCATGCCCGATGGGGCGTCGGTCGTGCTCAACGGGTCGATGGTGTCGGCCAAGGGCGTCGCGGCCTTCGGCGTCTACTCCGCGACCAAGGCGGCAGTCCGGTCGTTCGCGCGGACGTGGGCGGTGGACCTGAAGGACCGCCGCATCCGCGTCAACGTCGTCGCGCCCGGCACGATCGTCACGCCGGCATACAAGAGCGAACTGGGCATGACCGACGAGCAGATCAAGGCCTTCGACGCGCAGGCGTCCGCCGCCACGCCCCTGGGCCGCACCGGCACGCCGGACGAACTGGCCAAGGCGGTGCTGTTCCTGGCGTGCGACGACAGCAGTTACATCACCGGAATCGAGCTGTTCGTCGACGGCGGGGCGGCACAGATCTGACGAACGCTCGGCCATTTCCGCACGAAACTATTTCCCGAACGGAGACTCTTTATGCAGACCGAACACACGCTTTCGCGCCGCGGGTTCGTGGCCTCGGCCGGCCTCGCGCTGGCGGGGGCTTACCTGATGCCAGCCGCGGCGGCCCGCGCCGCGGGCGAGGCCGAGGGGCCGGTGCAGATGATCCGCCGGGCCGGGCCGGCGGCTAAGCTCCTCGTCCATCCCCTGCGCGGCAACGTCAGCGTGATCGAAGGCTCCGGCGGCAACATCGCCGTGCTGAGCGGCGCCGACGGAAAGCTGCTCGTCGACGCCGGCGTCTCCGAGGCGAACGTGCGCGCGGCACTCGACGGCATCGGCCCAGGCCCGGTCCGATACGTCGTGAACAGTCACTGGCACTTCGATCACACCGACGGCAACGCCTGGCTGCACGCCGCCGGCGCGACGATCGTCGCCCACGAAAATACGCGGCGGCGGATGTCGGTCGCCACCCGCGTCGAGGGGTGGGACTTCACGTTCCCGCCATCGCCGGCGGCCGCTCTGCCGACTGTGGTGATCGGCGGCGACACCACGCTGCATGTCAACGCAACCGCCGTCGCGCTGCGCCCGTACGCGCCCGGCCACACCGACACCGATGTCCGCGTCACGTTCGCCGAGGCCGACGTCGTCCATGTCGGCGACACGTGGTGGAACGGGCACTACCCGTTCATCGATTACTCCACCGGCGGCGGCATCGACGGCACGATCCGCGCCGCTGAGGCGAACGTCGACGTCGTCACCGATCGAACGCTCGTCATCCCCGGCCACGGCCCGGTCGGGGATAAGAAGCAGCTCACGGAATTCCGAGACCTGTTGCGGTCGGTGCGCGACGCGGTAGCGAGGCTGAAGAAGGCGGGCAAGTCCGCCGACGAGGCCGTCGCCGCCAAGCCGACCGCGGCGTACGACGCCAAGTGGGGCACGTTCGTCATCACCCCCGAGGTGTTCACACGACTCGTTTATGCCGGCGTCTAAACGCGGCCGTCCGGACGGGTCGCGGCCCTCGTTCGGAACGATCCTCGCGCCGTGTCCCCCTGCGCCTTTTTTCGGAGACAAGACAATGACGCATCGCACCAACAAGGCCTTCGCCTTTTCGCTCTTTTCCGCCGCCGCCCTCGTCGCAGGGGCGGGCCAGCCCGCCGTCGCGCAGCCGCACGCCGTCGTCCGAACGGACGCGGTGCAGGTGCTCCACAAAACCGTGAAGGTCGGGGACTTGGACATTTTTTACCGCGAGGCGGGGCCGAAGGACGCGCCCACGATCCTGCTGCTGCACGGCTTCCCGACGAGCTCGCAGATGTTCCGCGACCTCATCCCCGCGCTGGCCGACAAGTACCACGTCGTGGCGCCCGACTATCCAGGCTACGGTTACAGCTCGATGCCGCCGCGCGACATGTTCGATTACACCTTCGACAACCTCGCGGGGGTGATGGACGCATTCACCGAGAAGCTCGGGCTCGCGAAGTACGCTCTCTATGTGCAGGACTATGGCGCGCCGATCGGCTACCGCCTGGCGTCGGCGCACCCACGAAGGATCACCGCCATCGTCGTGCAGAACGGCAACGCCTACGACGAGGGCCTGGACAACAAGTTCTGGCAACCGATCAAGGAATACTGGAAGGAGCCGCGCAGCAAGGAGAAGCGCGACGCCCTGCGCGGGCTCGTCACCTATCAGGCGACGAAGTGGCAATACACGCACGGCGTTCCGAACCCCAAGCGGGTGAGCCCGGACGGCGCGGCCCACGACCAGTTTCTGCTCGATCGGCCGGGTAACCAGGAAATCCAGCTCGACCTGCTGCTGAGTTACGGCAGCAACCCGCCGCTGTACCCGCGGTGGCAGGCGTACTTCCGCGAGCACCAGCCGCCGATGCTGATCGCGTGGGGAAAGAACGACGAGATCTTTCCCGGCGCCGGCGCCGAGCCTTACAAACGGGACCTGAAGAACCTGGAATTCCACCTGCTCGACGCCGGGCACTTCGCGCTCGAAAGCGACGGCGACACGATCGCGGCCCTCATGCGCGGCTTTCTCGACCGCGTGCATCGCGACGGCCAGAAATAGCCCCGGAAGAGACGTGAGAGCGGCAATGCACGCGCCCGTGCCGGCGCGACGGCGTCAACGCCGGAGAGTGAACATTTCGGAGGTCCGACCGATGCCAGCGACACCGAGCGACGTGGCCTTCACACCGGCCGTCAAAACGATCCAGCAGCAGAAAGGCTCGCGACGGAGCTACGCCCGGATGGAAGAAAGCGGCGGATGGGAGACGCACGTCACCCCCGAGCTGGCCGGGTTCCTCGCCGGCCTGGACATGTTCTACCTCGGCACCGCCAGCGCCCAGGGCCAGCCGTACATCCAGTACCGCGGCGGCCCGCCGGGGTTCCTGAAGGTGATCGACGACCGCACGCTCGGCTTCGCCGATTTCCGCGGCAACCGGCAGTACGTCACGCTCGGCAACCTGGCGGAGAACCCCAGGGCGTTTGTCTTCCTCATGGATTATGCCAATAGCAAACGGGTGAAGCTGTGGGGCACGGCACAGGTCGTAGAAGGCGATGCCGCACTGCTCGAGCAGCTGCGCGACCCGGATTATCCGGGCGAAATCGAGCGGGCGATCCTCTTCACCCTCGAGGCGTGGGACATGAACTGCCCGCGGCACATTCACCGGCGGTTCTCGGATCGGCAGATCAAGCCCGTGGTCGAAAAGCTCCAGTTGCGGGTGCGGGAACTCGAAGCCGAACTCGCCCGCGTGCGGGGCGGCCGTGTGAAAGCGGCGACCTGAACCGCCCCGACGCGGCGCGTTCACGGAGGGCGACCCGATGGCAGAGGTTGAAGCATTCGAAATCCTCATTGTCGGCGGGGGAAAGGCCGGCAAGACGCTCGCGGCCGACCTGGCGCGCAGCGGCCGCCGCGTGGCGCTCGTCGAGCGGGGGATGATCGGCGGGACGTGCATCAACGTCGGCTGCATCCCGAGCAAAGCGCTGATCAAAAGCGCGGCGGCGGCGCGCCTCGTCACGCGGGCGGCGGAGTTCGGGATCGCCGTCGAGCGGTGGAAGACCGACATGCCTGCCGTCCTGGCGTACAAGCGGGCCGTCGTGGCGGGGATGGTGGACGTGAACTGGAACACGCTCCACGGCGCGCTTGGCGAAAATTTCATCCTCGGCGACGCGCGGTTCGTCGCCCCGCGTACGATCGACGTGCGCCCCGCAGGCGGCGGGCCGACGCGGCGGCTCGCGGGCGACAAGCTGTTCATCAACCTCGGTGCCCGGGCCGTCCTCCCCGACCTGCCCGGCCTTGCCGACGCCCGGCCGCTCACGAGCGAATCGGCGCTCGAGCTCGGCCGCCTGCCGGAGCATCTTCTCGTTCTCGGCGGCGGTTACATCGGCGTGGAACTCGGACAGGCGTTCCGCCACCTCGGCAGCCGTGTGACGATCGTCCAGCGCGGCCCGCACCTGCTGCCGGCCGAGGACGTCGACGTGTCCGAGGCGGTCGAGTTCGTCCTGCGCGCCGACGGCGTAGAGGTGCTGACCGATGCCCATACGCTCGCCGTCGACGGCCGCTCCGGGGAGTCCGTCCGCCTGCGGGTACGCGTGTCGGACGGCGAGCGAA
>DASVSS010000048.1:0-5866 GCA_036387945.1 Tepidisphaeraceae bacterium
TTCTCTGTGCCCTCTGTGTCTCTGTGGCCCATGCAATCCGGAGTCCCCATGCCCGTCCCCACCGACCGCAAGTACCTCAAATCGCACGAATGGCACAAGACCGAAGGCGACCTCACCGTCATCGGCATCACGCAGTTCGCCGCCGACGAGCTCACCGACATCACCTACGTCAACCTGCCGAAAGTAGGCCAGCGCCTTACCGCCGGCGATCGGTTCGGTGAGATCGAATCGGTAAAGGCCACGAGCGACCTGTACGCCGGCGTGAGCGGCGAAGTCGTCGAGATCAACAGCAAGCTCAACGACAATCCCGGCCTGGTGAACAGCGACCCGTTCGCCGACGGCTGGATGATTAAAGTCAGGGCCGACGCCGGCGACGGCGACCTGCTCGACCCCGCCGCCTACGCAGCGGCGACGGGGCAGTAACAAGCGCGACGACATGCTCACTCGGGCGTAGTGGCAGGCGTTAAAGCGCCCTGCGCTGCGGCAATGTAGTCGGTGCGGCGCGGCGTCTTTTGGCGTATCATTGCTCTGCTTATGACAGTGACGTCCGACGCCCCCGCCGTTGTTCCGCCGCGCGTCGAGAATCTCGACGCCCCGCTCGACACCTTCGTCCGCCGGCACATCGGCCCGAGCGACGCCGAGATCACGGCGATGCTCGGGGTCGTCGGGTACGACTCGCTCGATGCCCTCATCGACGCCACCGTTCCCGCAGCCATTCGGTCGAAGAAGCCGCTCGCCATCGGCCCGCCGCGCGGCGAGCACGAACTGCTGGCGGCGCTGAAAAAGGTCGCCGAGAAGAACAAGGTCTATCGCAGCTTTATCGGGCAAGGCTACTCGGACACGATCACCCCACCGGTCATCCAGCGAAACATTTTCGAGAACCCCGGCTGGTACACGCAGTACACGCCGTACCAGGCCGAGATCAGCCAGGGGCGGCTTGAGGCGCTGTTGAATTTCCAGACGATGATCGGCGACCTCACCGCCCTGCCGCTGGCGAGTTCGAGCCTGCTCGACGAGGGCACCGCCGCCGCCGAGGCGATGGCGATGTGCATGGGCGTGCACGAGGGGGCGCGCAAAGTGTTCTTCGTCGACGATCGCTGTCACCCTCAGACGATCGCGGTCGTGCGCACGCGGGCGTGGTCGATGGGCGTCGACTGCCGGGTCGTGCCGATCAGCAGCGCCCACGTTGATATCGGCAGCGACGTCGCCGGCGTGCTGGTGCAGTACCCGACGACCGACGGGGCGATCCTCGATTACGAAGAACTGGCCGGCAACATCCACAACGTCGGCGCGCTGCTCGTCGTTGCCGCCGACCTGCTGGCGCTGACGCTCATCAGGCCGCCGGGCGAGTTCGGTGCTGACATCGCCGTCGGCAGCGCGCAGCGGTTCGGCGTTCCGCTGGGCTTCGGCGGCCCGCACGCGGGGTTCATGGCGACGAAGACCGAATACGCCCGAAAAATGCCTGGCCGGCTCGTCGGCATCAGCAAAGACGCGCACGGCAATCCCGCCCTGCGGCTGACCCTGCAGACGCGCGAGCAGCACATCCGCCGCGAACGCGCCACGAGCAACATCTGCACGGCGCAGGTTCTGCTGGCGATCATGGCGAGCATGTACGCGGTGTACCACGGGCCGGAGGGGTTGAAGCAGATCGCCGAGCGCGTCCGGTCGCTGACGTCGCACCTTAAACAGATCCTGACCTGGTTCGGCGCGGACGTCGACGACGCTCCGCACTTCGACACCGTCAAATTCCTGCTGCCGGGCGGCGGCGCGGCGCGAGAGAGCTTCATCAACGCGATGCAGCGCGACGGCCGGAACGTACGGCAGTACGACGACGGCGCGCTCGGGATCGCCTTCGACGAACTGTCGACGCCGGCCGACACCACGACGGTCATTCTCGCCCTCGAATCCGCAGGCTGCACAGCCAACGACGTGCAGGCCCCGCCGGCGTCGGAACTGCCGGATAAGTTCAGGCGGCAAAGCGCTTATCTGCAACACCCGGTCTTCAACACGCACCACACCGAAACGGAGATGCTGCGTTACATCAAGACGCTCGAGGCCCGCGACCTTTCGCTGTGTGACAGCATGATCCCGCTCGGCAGCTGCACCATGAAGCTCAACGCCACGAGCGAGATGCTGCCGGTGACGTGGCCGCAGTTCTCGCGGATGCACCCGTTCGCGCCGGCCGACCAGTGGCGCGGGTACGCGGCGCTGTTCAAGCAGCTTGAGAAATGGCTGGCTAACATCACCGGCTTCGCCGCGACATGGCTGCAGCCCAATGCAGGGAGCCAGGGCGAGTACGCGGGGCTACTGATGATCCGCGCCTACCACGCGTCGCGCGGGTCGAAGCGGGATGTCTGTTTGATTCCCACCAGCGCGCACGGCACCAACCCGGCCAGCGCAGTGATCGCGGGCTTCAAGGTCGTCGCCGTCGCGTGTGACGCAGCGGGCAACATCGATCTCGTCGATCTGCGCGCCAAGGCCGAGCAGCACAAGAATGACCTGGCGGCGTTGATGATTACTTATCCCAGCACGCACGGCGTGTTCGAGGAAGGCGTGCGCAACGCCTGCAGCATCGTCCACGCCGCCGGCGGGCAGGTGTACATGGACGGCGCGAACATGAACGCGCAAGTCGGCCTCACCAGCCCCGGCGCGATCGGCGCCGACGTTTGCCACCTCAATCTGCACAAAACCTTCTGCATCCCCCACGGCGGCGGCGGCCCGGGAATGGGACCGATCTGCATGGCCAAGCACCTGGCGGCCTTCATACCGAAGGCGTCGGTCGGTTCATCGGCTGATGGGTTGACCGGCGGCGTATCGGCAAGTGAAGACGCTGCTGATCAACCCAACCGATCAACACATCAACCCGATTTCGCCGTCAGCGCCGCCTACTACGGCAGTGCGTCGATCCTGCCGATCAGCTACGTCTACATCGCGCTCATGGGCAGCGAGGGACTGAAGAAGGCCACGCAGGTGGCGATCCTCAATGCCAACTACATGGCGCGGCGGCTCGAAGGGCATTACCCGATTCTTTACCGTGGCAAGAACGGCACGTGCGCGCACGAGTTCATCGTCGACTGCCGGGCGTTCGAGAAATCGGCAGGCGTGAAGGTCGAGGACATCGCCAAGCGGCTGATGGATTACGGCTTCCACGCCCCGACGATGAGTTGGCCGGTCGCAGGCACGCTCATGGTCGAGCCGACCGAGAGCGAGTCGCAGCCCGAACTCGACCGTTTCGTCGACGCGATGGTGCGCATCCGCGAAGAGATCGCCGCGATCGAAAGCGGCGCGCTTGACCGCGCCGATAACCCGCTCAAAGGCGCCCCGCACACCGTGGCGGCAGTGACGGCCGACGAATGGCCGCACAAGTACGGCCGCCAGCAGGCGGCGTTCCCCGCGCCATGGGTGCGCCAGCACAAGTTCTGGCCCGCCGTCGGCCGCGTCGACAACGTGTTCGGCGATCGCAACCTCCAATGCACCTGCCCGAGCGTGGCGGACCTGGCGGAAGAGTAGTCGCCCGGACACGTCGCGGCGGACGGCCGTCTACCCGCCCGCGCCGCGACCCGCGCGAATCGCCCTTACGATTTCCTCCCCCACCAGGAAGGCCAAGTGCGGCCAGCACAACCTGCAATTGCGGTGTGCTGCTGCCAGATAACCCAAACCCCTCGCCCGGTACTCCGGGAGAACGGTTTGGTTCTTGGGCAGAGGCGAGCCGCCGTTGCATGCTATCGGACATGCCGCCTTGCCGCTGCCGTCGGTCGTCCCTTGACGCACCGGCTCTTTACCGCCGATTCGCCTGCGGCAGGCGAGCTGGGGCGCGGGGGCCGCGTTCCTTGCGGTCGCGCAGGCGCGTGGCGATCTGCTTGAGCAGGCCGAGGTCGCTTGTGGGCATGCCGTCGACCAGGTCGGGCAACAGCGGCGCCTGGCGGCAGATGGCGGCGACCCCGGGGTGCGTGACGCGCGTCCCCGCAGCAATGGCGTAAAAATGCTCCCGCACCGCCGTCGTGCGGCCGAGAACCCGCAGGCGCCGCTGCTGGGCGACCTGTTTTTCCACCAGCGTCAGCGCGGGCACGATCGCCGCGCCCGACTGGCCGAAAAGCTCGAGCAGGCAGGCGCTGTTGAACTCCCCCACCACCTCCGGCCGAATGCCCAGTTGGCCGAACCATCGGTCGAGTGACCGCCGCAATGTCGTTTCGGGCGTGGGCAGCAGCATCGGCACGCCGTGCATGGATCGCGGCCAGTTCGCCTGCAACTTGCGCGTCACGTCCGCCGCGGCGAGGAACGAAACGCCTGATTCGCCCAGCGTGTGGCTCACGGTCTTCCCCGCCGTCGGCGACGCGGGCTCGTGCGTAAGAACAAGGTCGTATTGCTGGCACGCGAGCGCGGCCATCAATCGCTCGTGGTCGTCCTGCCAGACGAACAGGCTCGCGTGCGGCGCTTCGGTCATCGCCGGGCGCATCAGCACATGGGCGGCGATCTTCGGCATCGCTTCGACCACGCCCACGCGCAAGCGCAGGTGATGGCCGTTCCGGCGGGCGAAGACTTCTTCTTCCAGCTCTCGGCCGAGCGTGAAGATCTCGCCGGCGTAGCGGAAGAGCAGTTGCCCGCTGTCGGTCAGCCGCAGGTCGCGGCCGCTGCGCAGGAAGAGCTCATGGCCGACGCTCTTCTCAAGGGCTTTGAGCTGCGCGCTGACCGTCGGCTGCGACACGCCCATCGACGTCGCGGCCTTCGACACGCTGCGATGGCGCGCGATCTCCCAGAAGTACAGCAAGTGGTGGTAATTCAACCGCTGCATTGAAAAGCCGTCGTCACACCCTTGTCCCGCCGCGGCGGCACTTCATTCCTCGGTGACGGTCACCTTCTTGAGCGTATCCCCCTGCTTGATGGTGTCGACGACGTCCTGCCCGCTGGTGACTTCGCCGAAGACCGTGTGCTTGCCGTCGAGCCAGTCAGTGGCGATGTGGGTGATGTAGAACTGGCTGCCGTTGGTGTTCGGCCCGGCGTTGGCCATCGACAGGCTGCCGCGCTTGTGGCGGGGCTTGCCGGCGCCGACTTCGTCGCCGAAACGGTAGCCCGGCCCGCCGCGGCCGGTGCCTTCGGGATCACCGCCCTGGACCATGAAATCCGGGATCACGCGGTGGAACACCGTTCCGTCATAAAAGCCGTCGCGGACAAGGAAAACGAAGTTGTTCACCGTCTTGGGCGCGTCGCTCGTGAACAGCCGACACACGATGCTGCCACGCGACGTTTCGAACGTCGCGGTGAACGTCTTCGAGGCGTCGATCGTCATTTCCGGCGGCTTGTCGTATTTCTTAGGCATGCGTCTTTTCCTTAATCAGATGGGCGAATATACCCGTTGCCGGCGAGATGGCTATGTCATGAATTCACCTACGCGCCTGTCCGTAGATCACTCACGCCGCCCGGGCAGAGCCCCATGCACGTCGATCGCTTTGCCCTCGGCGCTGCTCTGCCGGGCGGCGTCGAGCAGGCGAGTCGTGACCAGCACCGAATCGACCTCGACCGCCGGCGGGCCCGCCCCGCGGCAGGCGGCGGCGAACCCATCCCAGATGGCGCTTTCGCTCAGCCCTGCCGGGGCGACGGGCAGATCTCGGGCCGCGGTGTTATCGGCGGGCGTAAACGCCAGCCGGGCCCACTGGCGGGTGTCAAACGCCGCCGAGGGCGGGGCTGACGCGGAGCCGTTCGTGCCGTCGAGGTGCCAGCGCGGGAGCGGGCGCGTCGTGGTGGTGTTGATCTCGCAGAGCCCGACGCAGCCGTTGTCGAAATCGATCACGATGCGTGCGAAATCGTCGCAGTCATTCGTCCACACGTTGCCGCGCAGCTGAGCGAACACGCGCAGGGGCCGTGCCGG
>DASVSS010000049.1:0-5998 GCA_036387945.1 Tepidisphaeraceae bacterium
CCACTGCCGGCACAAAGATTGGCGTACTTACCCCTCGCCACCCGCCTAGTTTGAACTAGGAACCGTGTGCGGTTCAAATCTGCTCGGTGATTGCAGAGGTCGCCGCCGGCCTCCGCACTGGACACACGTTTGCGATGTAATGTTGGAGTTTCCCATGATTCGTTTGATCGTCCGTCTTGGCCCGTCCATCTCTGAATCGAAGCGCCTGCCTGATTGGTGCCAGCGCGGCGCGATTCTCGTTGGCGTAGCACTGGGCGCACTCGTCACCGGCGGCCCGGCCCGGGCGGACGAGCCGGGATATCGTTTTGTCGACGGCGAGGTGGCGGCATACGAGACGACTGTCAAAACCGAATACCCCGGCGAGATCAAGACGCAGGTCGGCTACCTCGTGCTCTACCCGGACGCCACCGCCTCCGATGGCAGCACGCGGCTGCGCTACAAGTGGGGTATTAAAGTCATCCGTACACAGACGAGCGCGCAGACGTTTAACTCGGGCTTCGCCGGCCTCGGCACGATCTTCGAGACGCCGCCTGTTAATGCCCCGCGGATCACAATCGACCGCCTGGGGGCCGTTCTCGACAATGAGGGCGAACTCAACGGCGCGCAGCTCGAAGGCTCGCAAGGCTCGGCTTGGAAGCTGATCCTCCAGCCGCTGCCGCCGCAGGGGCAAAGCGAGTGGGAGATGAAGGCCCCCATCACGCTGTACACGCCGCAGACCGGCCCCGGCGGGTTCGTCATCGGCAACGCCAAACCGAAATCGGAAGTGCCCGGCGAGACCGTGGCGACCTATACGGCCACACCGCCTCAGGGCGACCTTCTGAGTGTCAAGCGCAAGTACGTGCTGCGCGCCGCCGACCACCCGGGCGGCGAACTGATCGATCGCATGCGAGGCGACGGCGCCTATGCGTTCGATCTCAAGGCCGGCCGGATCAAAACGCTGCGTTGGGCGTTGGTGCACGACATGAAGACCGAAAAGGGCAACGTCGTTCCCGTGCCCATCAGCGTCGACGCGCGCCTGATGTCCGCCGACGAGGTTATGAAGGTGAAGACCGCCCTTGCGGCGCAAACCGCGCAGATGAAGCAAGAGGAGGCCGACCGCAAAAAAACGCAGGGCGACGCCGACGCGATGTTCGATGGCGGTCAAAAGGTCGATCGCATGGGGAACCTCCTGCCGGGCATGCAGCCGACCGACATCCTTGGTAAGGAGCGTGGCGGCAGCGAGTTCGCCGATGTCAGCGGCGACCGCAAGCCGGTCCTCGGCTTCCGCGTCGCCACCGGCGAATGGTTCGGCAAGATCGCGCTGCGGGAGTTGCGCCCCATCTACCAGCGGCCCAAGCAAAAGCCTAAGCCAGAGCGCGACGCAGTTGACGTGATCGCCCGCGATGGCTACGCCGTCGGCTCGATCACGGTCAACGCCGACAAGGACGGCGTGCATGCCCTGTGCATAACCTTCATGAAAATCACCGACAGCGGCCTCGACCCTAAGCAGGCATATGTCAGCCCGTGGATGGGCAAAAAGGTCGGAACCGCCCAGAAAAAGCTCACCGGAGAGGGCGCCTATATCTACGGCGTCTGCGGCCGCCGGGGTCTGAACATTGACGCCGTGGGCCTCGTTACCGAAGGCGCACCGGCAGACGACTCGGATAAGCCGTAACGATCGCAGTCCGTAGGGTGGGCTTTAGCCCACCAGCATTCGCCCTCACGCCGCCAGCAACGGCTTTAAATCGTTGTCGGACAATTCATTAAACCGGAAAGCGGCCAACTCTTTTTTTAATTCTTCCACCGTCGCCGCCGTGATCGTGTGCAATTCGACTCCGAGCACGTTGCCGTCGGCGTCAAAGTCGATGACGACGGGGCCGCGTTCGCGGCTTTTTGCGACTTTTCTGTCGCCGCCGCCAACATACAGGTACGCAGCGAAAGGTTTGCCGTTGCGATAAGTGATCTGAAGCGACGGCTTTTTCATGGCAATGCCTCGACGGTGTACGCGGTGACAACGGCCACCACTTGTGCCCGCGGATCGGGTTCGACGACCATCTTCCAGTGCACCTCATCGTACCGCGCATAGATGCTGAATCGAGTCGCGATTTCGCCCGGCCGCCAAGCGACGGCGTGTTCGATCATGTCGCGCAGGTCGGCCTCGTTGAAATGCCGCAACGCCATTCGGTCGACGAGGTGGACGTTGTCGCAATCGAACGGCCAATCCCACCACTCCGGCTTGTCCATCGCGCCCTCTCAGAATGACCCTCGGCCCGCTTTCGCGGGCCGAGGGGTGTGCGTTGCGATGTGAGGCGTGGGCCGCGACGGGTTAGAATCCCATCCCGCCCATGCCGCCCATCCCACCCATGCCTCCGCCCATGCCGCCGCCGCCGGCGGGCATTTCGGGTTTGTCTTCTTTGATCTCGCTGATGATCGCTTCGGTGGTCAGAAGCAATCCGGCGATGCTGGCGGCGTTTTCCAGCGCGCTGCGCTCGACCTTCGTCGGCACGATCACGCCCATGGCGAGCATGTCGCCGTACTCGTGGGTGAGGGCGTTGTAGCCGAAGTTGGTGTCGTTGATCTTTTCCTTGATCTTCTGCGCCACGACGCTGCCGTCGACGCCGGCGTTCTGGGCGATGTGCTTGATCGGGGCCTCGACGGCGCGGCGGACGATCTCGATGCCGAGCTTCTGGTCGTCGGTGGCGGCCTTGATGTTCGCCAGGGCCTTGGCCGCGGCGCGGATCGGGGCGACGCCCCCGCCGGGGAGGATGCCTTCTTCGACGGCTGCGCGGCAGGCGTGCAGGGCGTCTTCGACGCGGGCCTTCTTTTCCTTCATCGCCACTTCGGTGGCCGCGCCGACGTTCACCTGCGCGACGCCGCCGGCGAGCTTGGCCAGACGCTCCTGCAGCTTCTCGCGGTCGTAGTCGCTCGTGGTGTTTTCGATCTCGTTCTTGAGGGCTTCGATGCGGCCCTTGATCTTCTCGTCACTGCCCGCGCCTTCGATGATCGTGGTGTTATCCTTGTCGATGCGCACCTTCTTGGCGCGGCCGAGGTGTTCGAGCTCGACGTTCTCGAGCTTGATGCCGAGTTCTTCGAAGATCGCCGTGCCGCCGGTGACGACGGCGATGTCTTCGAGCATGGCCTTGCGGCGGTCGCCGAAGCCGGGGGCTTTGACGGCCGCGACTTTGAGCGTGCCGCGCAGCTTGTTGACCACGAGCGTGGCGAGGGCTTCGCCTTCGATGTCTTCGGCGATGATGAGCATCGGCTTGCCGGCCTCGGCGGCCTTGGTCAGGGCCGGGACGAAGTCGCGGGCGCTGCTGATCTTCTTTTCGTAGATCAGGATGTAGCAGTCGTCGAGCACGGCCTCGGCGGTGGCGGGATCGGTGACGAAGTGGGGGCTGAGGTAGCCCTTATCGAACTGCATGCCTTCGAGCAGGTCGATGGTGGTGTCGAGGCTTTTGCCTTCTTCGACGGTGATGACGCCGTCCTTGCCGACTTTGTCCATCGCGTCGGCGATCATCTGGCCGATCTGGCTGTCGTGGTTGGCGCTGCTCGTGCCGACCTGGGCGATTTCCTTCGAGGAATCGACCTTCTTGGACATGTTCTTCAGCTCGGCAACGATGGCCTCGACGGCCATGTTGATGCCGCGCTGCACCTGCGTGGCGTTGGCGCCGCTGCCGACGCTTTTAAGGCCTTCGCTGAAGATCGCTTCGGCGTAGACGGTGGCGGTGGTCGTGCCGTCGCCGGCGACTTTGCTCGTGCGCTCGGCGACTTCCTTCACCATCTGCGCGCCCATGTTTTCGTATGGGTCTTCGAGCTCGATCTCCTTGGCCACGGTCACGCCGTCCTTGGTGACGGTCGGCGAGCCGAAGGATTTTTCGAGCACGACGTTGCGGCCGCTGGGGCCGAGGGTGACTTTGACCGCGCGGGCGAGCTTGCTCACGCCGCGGCGAATGGCCTCGCGGGCTTCTTGTTCGAATTTGATTTGTTTCGCTGCCATAATTTCTCCAGAGAAGAGTCGGCCACGAATCCACGCGAATAATCACGAATCGGAAAAAGGCGAACACCGCATTTCTGATTCGTGTTTATTCGTGTCGATTCGTGGCTAAGGTTTTAGTTTTGGTTACTCAACGACCGCGAGCACGTCCTCTTCGGACATGATCAGGACTTCTTCGCCGTCGATTTTAAGTTCGGTGCCGGCGTAGCTGGTGAAGAGGACTTCGTCGCCGGTCTTGACGGTGAAGGGGGCCTTCTCGCCGCTGTCGAGGCGTTTGCCGTCGCCGATCGCGAGGATCTTGCCGCGTTTGGGTTTTTCCTTGGCCGAGTCGGGCAGCACGATGCCGCTCTTGGTTTTGGTCTCCGCTTCGACGCGCTTGACCAGGATGTTGCCGCCGAGGGGGCGAAGTTTCGTTGCCATATCGATTGCCTCTCCGAGAGTTTCGTTTCCATCGTCCTTCGCACTCAGTTGAAATCACCAGTCGTTCGCGAAGGACGGTTGCGAAGACCGATGACGAAATTTCGTGTCGCGGGCGTCTGGCCCGCATTGGTATTGTTCTCTGGCGGGCGGGACGCCCGCGCTGCGTTCGGATTTACATCTGTGTCGGCCAATGGCCTTTGTAGTGACGCTTCACGACCCGCGCCAGGGCGTCGAGCAGTACGTTGAAATCCACCGGCTTGCCCAGGACGCTGAAGACCCGCAGGGCCAGGGCTTCCTGCATCAGCGCGTTGGACAACTGGTCCGCCAGCAGGATCGCCGGGGGGCAGCCGCCGCGCTGTTGCATCATCTTCATCACCGCCATGCCGCCGAGCTGGGGCATCTGGGCGTCGAGCACCGCGACATGAATCGGGACGGCCGCGGCGTGCTCGATGGCATCAAGCACTTCCCGGCCGGACCGCACGCTCACCGTGCGCACGCCCTGGGGTTCGAGCAGGCCGCGCACCGTCTGGTGCCAGCCTTCCTGCTCGTTGGCCAGGAGTACGGTGAGCCGTTGGGGGTTCATAACGGGTTCCTGCCAATGACGTAGCCGCGCGGACCGCCCGCGTGGAAGCACTATGGCCTATACAACGCCCGTGCCAGCGGCGAAGCGGGGATCGCATTGCGCAAGTAGCTATGGGTTATGCGATTGCGCCGATGGCGGCGCGGCCGGAGGCGGACGCGCTCCTGTCAAGACGACGTGCCGGACGGGGACGGCTGTCGTTCTGACAGACGCGCCGCGACGTCCTCGACGCATATCTCGCCTTGTCCGAAGAAGCCTTTGTTCCAGATCCGGTACGCCGGCACGCCCGTTGCCGCGACGAACGGCTTGGCGATGTAATCCCACACCCGCACGCGGCTGTGGAGCCAGGTGAGCAGGAGATAACGTTTTAAGACCCCGTCCACGCGGGCAAGAAGATTCAGCTCCGCAGACCGGCCTTGATGGTGGTGATCGAGGGATAAACAAAGCAGCGCCACCACGTCCCCCCGCTCGAACACCCGCCCGCCAGGGATGTGGAGTCGGCCAGTGGCCTTGTCGAAACGCAAGGCCGGCCCGCGGCGCTGGAAATATCGCTGGCGGGCGAGGCCCAGGGCCAGAACGCCCGCCGTCGTGCCGACGCCAATGATGCCGAAGGCGACGAGGGCAATCGTGCGGTCGCGATTGACCGGGGCGTACTGGTCGATCAGCGCTGCCGCGACGACGAAGAATCCGGCGACGATCGCCGTCACTGCATAGGCCTTCCTTGTGCCGTTGACGGGCGGATCGACGCGAAAGGCCTCCCGCGTGTCGACGACCGTGTGCGGGAAGTCGTTCGTGAAGAACGTCCCGAGCGGCTTGACGGCGGCGGGGTCGAAGCCGGCGGCTTTGAGGGTTTCGATCGGCTCGGGCACGCGCGGGGATCGTAAACGATCGTAGCGAGCTTTTTGCAAAGCGAGCGGGAACTATCTCGTCTCCCTCTCCCGTGTACTCACGGGGAGGGCTGCGGAGGGGGCCTTGAGAAAACATTGCATCTTTACGCACAAGCCCCCCCCAACCCACCCCCCGGG
>DASVSS010000050.1:0-6253 GCA_036387945.1 Tepidisphaeraceae bacterium
GTCTTCATGCCAATCCCGGCGACGAGGGTGACGACGCCGATCGCCGCTGCCGCGAGCGCAAGGTACGTTCCCGTGCGGTGACGCACGAACGTGCGCCGCTGCGCGTACATCAGCACGGCCATCCCCGCCGCCAGCACCGCCAAGCCCTGTGCCGTGCGGCTGCCCGTGATAATCAGCAGAGGCACTGCCACGGCCGCGGCGACGGCAGGGAGGACGGCAAACACCGGCTGACGGTTCTCGCGCACGCGGCCCACGGCCAAACCGGCGCAGACCACCGCGCCGAACAACGCCACCGCGGCCGCCGTGTTCGGCGAGCGATAGAAGCCGAGCACCGCGCCCTGGCGCACGTTGCGATCGAGCTGCACGGCGGTCGCGCTGTCGGCGGTGATGTTGCGGGCGCGGAGCATCTGCTCTTTCAGCGTCGCGTCCCACTGCCGGACGAGTTCCGGGGCTTCGTAAAAATAGTACGTCCCCACTTGTGCGATCAGGATCAGCAGCCCGCCCATCAGCACCGCGGCCACCATCCGCAGGCGCTGCCATGATCGCACAAGCTGGCCCATCGCCCATGCGACGGCCGTCGCCGCGCACCAGGTGGAAGCGCTCACGGCAGCGGCGAATCGGTCATTCGCCCACGTGACGCTGACGGCCACCCAGATCGCCAGCAGGATCAGCAGCAGATGGCTGGCGCGAAGGCGCAGCGTATAACCCCGGTCGATCGCGCGCCGCACAAGGATCAGCACCGCCGGCAGCAAACAGGCAAGGTTCAGCACGAGCGTCGTGGTCGGCCCCGGCCCCAGGGCGGGCGGCAGGCCCATGTCGAAGGTGTCGCGCAGTTGCTCGTTGATCGAGAGACGCAGCAGCACGAGCACAAGGCAGGCATAGAACGCGGCGTGCGTCAGCGCCTCGGTCAGCTCGAACGGTTCGGACGGTGTGGAGGCCTTAACCGGCATGATCGCCCCCACCGGCGGGCAGGCCCGGGCGCGGCAGCGGGTGCTGCTCGAGCAGCGCGACCACGGCCAGCACCATGACCGTCTGGGCGAAGATGAACAGCGCGCCGGTGGTGCTGACGACGTGCGGCAGCAGCATCGCGGCGATGCTGGTGGCGCTGGTAACGAGGTAGATGCACAGCACGGCCGTCCGACGGCTCATGCCACGCGCGACAAGGCGGTGGCTGAAGTGGTTGTTGTCGCCGCGGAACGGGCTCTTGCCGCGCGAGATGCGGATCGCCGAGACCACGAGCAAATCGTAGAGCGGCAGCGCCAGCACGACGAGCGGCGCCAGCACCGCGTACCATCCGCCGGTCAGCGAACGGCCGGGCGGCAGGTATGTTGTGCGCACGGTGAGCGTGCCCAGGAGCAGGCCGAGCAGCAGCGAGCCGCTATCGCCCATGAAGATGCGTGCCGGGGGGAAGTTCCACACGAGGAATCCCAGCGTCGCCCCCAGCAGCAGCGCTAATACCAACGCAACGAACACTTGCCCGACCGCCAGCGCCGTCAACAGGAATGCCGTCGAGCAGATCGCCGCCACGCCGGCGGAGAGGCCGTCCATGTTGTCGAGAAAATTGAACGCATTGGTGATGCCTGCGATCCACAGCACGGTGACGGCGACCGACACCGCCCGCCCGCCGGCGAAGGCGTCGAGGTACGTCAGCACGCGCAGCCGCAGGGACGGCGTCGTCGCGGCCAGGTATTCCATCGTCAGCACCAGCGCGGCGATGATCGCGAGTTGCAATACGAGCTTCGAATACGGCCCCATCGCGCGGCGATCATCGAACAGGCCGAGCAGGTGCATCGCGGCGGCCGCCACGACGACGCCCAGCGCCAGCGGCGCCTGCTGCCGGGCGCCGGCGAAGTAAGCGGCGTCGTCCGGGCCGGCGAAGGTTCCAAAGGCTGTCGGCCAGGCGTCGGCGACAGCGACGTAACCGATGCCGCCCAGCAGCGGCAGGGCGAAGCCGAGGAAAATGCCGATCCCGCCCCCGAGGGGTTTGGGCTGGTGGTGCGTTTTGTGCAGGCCGGGCTTGTCGACGAAACCGAGGCGCGGCGCGACGCGGACGATCAGGCGGGTGCAAACGAGCGCGACGAGGAAACTCGTCACCCCGGCAAAAACGATCGCGACGGTCATGCGTGAGCGCCAGCGTACACCAAGTGCGGCGACACACCAATCTGGTTCTCGGGCGGGCAGGGCGAAGCTCGCAGTGGCGGCGCGTCGTCTTACGCGCCGGCCGACGTCGACGGCTTTCGCACCCTTGCGACGTCGGAGAACCGGGGGCATCCAACGACCGGCAACAACGGGCCCGGGTAGCAACAACGGCGCGCACGTTCGAGTCGTGACACCCTCGCTAGCGGCGCAGGAGAGCGCGCAGGTAGGCGACCTGCTTCGTCGATTCTTCGAGCTGTCGGTTGAGCGCCTGCCGGTCGGCGGGCGTGCGCGCGTGCTCGATGCGACGGTGCGTGTCGCGCAGATCGCGCTTGAGGCGCTCCAGACGTTCGACGACGTCCGATTCACAATCGTAGATTCCGACCACGTCCCGCTCCGCTCAGGTGATGACTGACGGCGGCATTGTACCGCGCGGACGATTCGGATTGGGATCAAACTTTATTCGAATTCAGTAAGCGCGCCGGCACGCCGACGGCCGTCGTCCCGTCCGGCACGTCGGCGCGGACGACAGCGCCGGCGCCGACGACGCTGTCGCTGCCGATCCGCAGGCACGGCAGCACCCGAGCGCCGGCCCCGACGAACGCCCGCTCGCCGACGCGCACCCGCCCGGTCAGCACCGCGCCCGGACAGAGGTGCGCCGCCGTGGCGACATCGCATTCGTGGTCGACAACAGCCGCGGTGTTCACCACGACGCCGTCGGCCAGCCGCGCGTCGGCGCAGACCACCGCGCCGGCGGCGACGAACACGTTGCGGCCAACCGTGGCGAAGCGCGAGACCGTGGCGGCGGGGTGGATTGCGTTCACGAGTTCGATTCCGCCGGCCGCGGCCTCGACGGCGTACTGCTGGCGGACGCGGTTGTTGCCGATGGCGACTATCACGCCCCGCGCACCGCCGCGGGCCATTCGCGCAAGGGCATTGGGGCTGCCGAGCACTTCCACGCCGCAGATTAACCGGCCGTGCGTCGCGGGGTCGGCGTCGAGGAAGCCGATCACCTGATCGCGCCCCGCGCACAGCACGGCATCGAGCACGACTTTACCGTGGCCGCCGGCGCCGATGATGACGATATCCATGCGGTCCCTGCCAGTCTGTGCGTGTGCGCGGTGCGTCCGCCCGAGTCAGACGATTCAACCCGCACGCGCCTGGTTGATCGTGTCGGTAAAGCCCTTTGCCGCCCGAGTGATCGATGCCCAGTCGCCTTTGGCCATCGCGTCCTTGGTCACCAGCGCCGAGCCGACGCCGACGCAGACGGCACCGGCCTTGATCCAGTTGCCGACGTTTGCAGCATCCACCCCGCCGGTGGGCGTGAGCTTCAGTTGCGGCAGCGGGGCGAGCAGGTCTTTGAAATACTGCGGCCCCAGAGCTGTGCTGGGGAAGACCTTGATGACGTCCCCACCGAGCGTCCAGGCGTGAAGGATTTCGGTAGGCGTGTACGCGCCGGGGATCATCACCTGCCCCTGGCGGATGACCGTCTCGATCACGCGCGCGTCGGTGAAGGGCGAGACGACGAACCGCGCTCCGGCGCGCATGGCGTCGGCAGCAGTTCCGGCGTCAAGCACGGTGCCCACGCCGATGACGGCGGTGTCGCCGAAGCGGTCGGCGAGCTGCTCGATGCCGGTGATGGCCTTCGGCGTCGACATCGTCACCTCGATGCTTTTCACCCCGCCGGCCAGCAGGGCTTCGGTCAGGGGCAACAGCACGTCGACCGACGGCGCGCGGATCACCGCCACAACGCCGCTGTCACACATCTGCTTCAGTGTTTCGGTTTTGCTCGCCATTGTCGGCAGCTTAGCAGGCCGCGTGCCGCCGGCAACGCCGGCCGAGGGCCGTAGACGCGCGCGGCGATGTGGGTTACGGTTCGGCGCATGTCGAATCAGGGCCGCGTCGAATCACTCGAACCTCGCCAGCATTTCTCGGCCGCCTTCGGCGGGGCGGGCTTCGACGACGCCCACCGCATCGCCACCGCCGCAGACGGAAGCTATGTCGTGGCCGGCCTGTTCTCGGGCCTGACGAATTTCGGCGGCGGCACGCGGCTGCGGGCCCGCGGCGACACCGACATTTACCTCGCCAAAATGGCCCCCGACGACACGCCGCTGTGGGTGCGCCAGATCGGCGGGGCGACCGACAGCGAGCGTACGCTCGAAAAGTACGACGACCGGGATCTGCCCATCGACCCGCGCCGCCTCGGCGGGTTCGTGAGTCGGGTCGGCAATCAACCGCGTGATGCGGGCGAATACGTCAATGACATAGCGGTCGACCCGAGCGGCAACATCGTGCTCGTCGGCGCGTTCCGCGAGACCCTTTCGGTCGCCGCGGCGACGCTCAAGAGCGACGACACGATCGATACCGAATTTTACGACGCGATGGCGATCAAGTTCTCGCCAGCCGGCGACCTGATGTGGGCGCGGCAGTTCGGCGGCCCGTTCGACGATACGGCACAGACGGTTGGCTTCGATGGCGCGGGCACGCCGTTCATCGGCGGCACCTTCACCCGGCAGGCGGATTTCGACCCCTCGGCCAAGTCCTACGTCCTGCGCACCGAAGGCCGCGACGCCGGGTTCGTGATGCGGATGACCGCCGGCGGGGCGATGACGTGGGTCTATCACTTCGACAGCGAATCGGTCGAAACGGTCGAGCGCAACGCCGTCAATGACATCGCCGTGACGCGGCGCGGCGAGGTCTACCTTGCCGGCACGTTCGGTGAGGAAGTCGATTTCGATCCCTCCGCCCGCCTCGCGGTGCACGAATCCGAAGGGTTCTCCGACGCTTACGTCGCGCGGCTCGACCGGCGCGGCCGCCTGAGCTGGGCCCAAAGCACCGGCGGCGAAGGCAACGACGGCAACGTGTCCGTGGCGCTGGACGCAAACGGCAACGTGTACACCGCCGGGTATTTTGTCGACGAAGTCGACGTCGACCCGCGGGCGGACGTGACCACGATTTTGGAGCCCGTTGACAATGACGGCAACAGCACGACCTTCAGCGACGTGCTCGTGAGCCGGTTCGACGCCGCCGGCACGCCGGTCTGGCAGGCGCAGCTCGGCGGCGACAAGTGGGAAACCATCGGCGACCTGAAGATCGGCCCCGACGGCGCGATCACGACCGTCGGCGCGTTCTACGACACCGTCGACTTTGCCCCCGGGCGGGCGGTGCGAGCGCTGAGCAGCCTCAACCTTGACGACGGCGTCAGGGACGTCAACGAGCGCGGCAGCCGCGACGAATCGTACGACGGGTACGTCTGGCGGCTAAGCCCGCGCGGCAAATTCGTCTCGGCGCAGCGGTTCGGCGGGATCGACGACGATTTCATCTCGTCCGTGGCCTTCCGCGGCGACGGGACGCTGCTGGTCGGCGGCCGCGCAGTCCGGGCCGTCGGCGAGCGCGAAGACCGGAACGAACAGGCGTTGTTGCTAGAACTTACGACCGATCTCACCGTCATCTGACACAATTGCAATCAACATGAACACCAAGGAGGACCCAGCCATGGCAGAGCCAAATAGCGAATTCCCGACCATCATCGGCCCGGACGCGAACTTCAAAGGCGAGCTCACGTTCGAAAAAGGATTGAAGCTCCAGGGCAAGTTCCAGGGCCGCATCAACACCGCCGGACGGCTGCACGTCGCTCGTGAAGCGAGGATGGAAGCCGACGTCGAAGCCGGGGCGATCATCGTGGAAGGCGACGTCAAGGGTAACCTTGTCGCCAGCGACAAGATCGAGATCAAGAACAGCGCCCGCTATGAAGGCGACCTCCAGGCCGCGAAGCTGGTGGTCGACGAAGGCGCTTCGCTGATCGGCCATGTGCAGGTGGGCCCCGAGGCTGCCAAGCAGCGAACCGGCAACACCCCGCCGGTCGGTGTGAACCGCCCGCAGCCGCCGGTCGTGGGTCCGCAGCCGCAGAATCAGAATAAGTGACGTTCCGCGGCGGCGCAGGCGTCGCGTAGACGGCGGCGACCGGAGCGCTTCAGGCCGGAGAATGTTGTAGGCCGAAGGATTCTAAGGGCGTATGCGCCTTCGAATCCTTCGGCCTTTTTCGTGCCTCGCGACACGCGCGGCGGTATCATCCGCAACGCGATGGCCACCCCCCCCCCCCCCACCCCCCCCCGGG
>DASVSS010000051.1:0-8586 GCA_036387945.1 Tepidisphaeraceae bacterium
AACTGTTCTTCCAGGACAACGCCCGCGTCTATGCCGTCAATCTCAACTCCGGCCTGCCGCTGACCGGGTGGCAGAAGAGCTATCCCGGCGAGCCGCGCGGCGCGTTCACCGTCGACGGCAGCCCGGCGTCGACGCCTGCCGGCGTGCTGCTGCCGGTGAGCGTCACCGACGACAGTGTCGTGGCGCTGATGAGCAATATCGACAAAAACGCCGCCCAGTTCGGCCGGCTCGGGCACCCGCCGCAACTGGTCGTTCTCGACCGCGCCACCGGCAAGCCGCGCTGGACGATGCGCGCCAGCGGGCTCAAGATCGCCAACGACGACGCCCGCCTGCGCGAAGGCCAGCTCTACGGCGTGCCCAGCGTCGTCGGCGACACCATCTACACCCTCGTGCGCGCCAGCCGCGGCGGGCAGTTCCGCGAGGTGCACGTCGTCGCCTTGTCCCTCGCCGACGGAAGCGTGAAGTGGAACAGCTATCTCGCCTCTACCGCCACCAACGTCGAGTTCGGCGAGTTCAACGGCGAAATCGCGCCCACCGGCAGCGTCGAGCAGATGGCCTTTTCCGACGGGCGGCTCTATGTGCTGAGCAACATCGGCGCGCTCGCCTGCTTCGACGCCGCCGACGGCAAGACAGCGTGGCTGAACATCTACCCGCGCCTCGACGCCCTCACCCGCGTCGAGCGCCGCTACATGGGCGACCGCCCCATTCCCGACAAGCCGTTCATCAGCAACCCGCCGATCGTCACCGACGGCAAGGTGTTCGTCATGCCGAGCGACTCGCCGTCGGTCCTCGTCTACGACGCGGTCACCGGCGAACAACTCGGCACGGTCCCGCGCACCATCAACGAGCGCGACGACGAGAAATTCGACGCCGTCGAGACGCTGCTGCGCGTGGTCGACAACAAGCTTATTCTCGGGATGCGGTCGGGCTTCCTGTCCGTGCCGTGGCAGAAATACGATTCGTCCAAAACGCTCGTCGCCAACGGCGGGCGGTTCAGAAAAACGAGCATCCGGGGCACCAGCGCCGAAGTCGATCCTGTGCAGGGCCGACCGTTCGTGACCGACGAATACGTTTTCGTGCCGCGCGTCGATCAGCTTCAGCGCCTCTCCATCAGGGAGATGGCGATCCAGGGCCTTTATCCCGAAAGCGGGAATTGGGACGAAGCCACCGAAGGGCCCGGCAACGTGCTGGCGACGCCGGATTACCTCGTCATCGCCGGGCACAACAAGATCGTCGTTTACGCCGACGCCGCGATGGCCGCCGCCAAGCTCGATGAGCAGATCGAGCGCGATCCGACGGCAGTGGAGCCCAAGCTCCGTTACGCCGAGTTGATGTTCGTCGCCGGGCGGCCGAAGGACGCGATCGGGTGGCTCGATAAGGCCATCGCCACGCTGGGCGGCGAGAAGAACCTTCCGCACGGCACGGCGCGCGATCGATTGTTCGACGTCGCCAGCAACTACGCCGTCAAAATACCCGGCGAAGGCGCGGCGGCGTCGGCGCTGACGCGCGAGCTGTTCGCCCGCGCCCGGATCGCGGCCGACACCCCACAGCAGCAGGTGCGCTACCGCCAGGCTCACGCCGCGATGCTGCGCAAGGCCGCTGACGGCGCGGGCGAAATGGCGCTGCACCGGGAGATCCTCGCCAACGCCGAGTGGCGGCGGCAGCCGGTGAGCGGCAAGGGCGGAACGGTGACCGCCGCCAGCGACGCCGAAGTGGCGATCGGCGAGCTGGCGAAGATCGACGCCTCGGCATTCGCGCGGTTCGCCGCCGACGCCGAGTCGGCCTTTGCGGCGCTCGGCACCGGCGCGGCGCCCGGCGACGCCGCTGCGCTGATCGAATTGTCCGACACCTTCCCCGCCACTCCTGCCGCCGTCCGGGCCACCGGCGCCGCGGCGGCGATCTACGAGGACGCGCGCGAGTACCGCGCCGCCGGACAGACCCTGCGGCGACTGCTGAAGTATGTCGGCGCCAACGACCGCGCGGCAGCGCTGGAATCGCTGGCGCGTGTCTACCTGCGCATGCCGGCACAACTCGACGCGGCGATCGCGCGGGTCGATCAGCTGCAGCAGCTCGCCCCGGCGGGTCGGCATTCGAAGCCAATGACGCTGGCCGACGGCCGCGCCGTCGCCGGCGCGACGTACGCGGAGTTGGCGACGGAGCTGCGCAAGCACCGCACGTCCGTCGTCGACGCGGCCTTGCCGACGTTCGGGTTGCTGCCGTCGACCGGGGGCGGGGCCGCGAAAAAGCCGGAACTGATGGCCCCGGAGAAGCTCGTCGGCGTTGCGGGCATCATTGCCCAGGCCGGCCGCACGCGGCCCGATCGCGTGGTGATCTGGCAGGATGACAACAAGATCAATCAGGTCGCCGCCGGCGGCGTCGCCCCGCTGCACCCGCCCGTGGCACTGCCCGGCGTGCCCCGCAGCGCTGCCTACGCCGGCGACACGCTCATCGCCGTCGGGTCCGACTCGGTTTCGGCGATCTCGCCGGCGGGGGCGCTGCTCTGGCAGGTGCCGGTGCGCGGCCTGCCCGACGCCGAAGTCTCCAGAACCGAGGTCGCCACCGATACCCCAGCGCTGCGCGACCCCGCGGGCGAGGAAGGCCTCGAAGCTGGCGACCCCGGCAACGGCATCCGCATCCAACGCGGCCGGCTGGGCGGGGTGGGCGGCCGCATTCGCCTGAACGGCAACATGGCGGGCATCGGCGAAGCGGCGGTCGCCATCGACACCGGCGAAGAAACGATCGCCTACCTCAGCGTGTTGAGCGACCGCGTCGTCTTTGCCACGGGCCGGGGCCGCGTGGCGGCGATCGATCTGGCGAGCGGACGGGTCGTCTGGCAACTGCGGCCGGCGGAAGCGGGCCTGCGGAAGATGGCGGCGTCGGAAGATTTCGTCGTCGTCGCCACCGGCGAAGAGGCCGGCAACACCGACGTCACCGTGCTCGACACCATCACCGGCCAGGCGCTGCGCCGCACGTCGTACGAGGCGGCGCGCAACCAGCGGTTCGTCAACCTCGCCCTCTCGCCCGGCGGCATGCTGGTGACGATGCTGACCAACGCCCTTGTGGGCCGCGACCTGTACGATCCCGCCGCCAGCGGGTGGGACCGCCAGGCGACCGCGAACTTCAACGAGCCCGTCTTCGCCGGCGCCGCCGGCGAGCGGCAGCTCGTGCTCAGCGACGACCGCGTGCTGGCCGTTGCGACCATCAACGGCCAGCAGCATGTGCGCGCCTACGACCTGGCAACCGGCAAGCCGCTAATGGCCCAGGGCGGCAAGCCGGGCACGGCGGTCGAAGCCGCCTTCACCGCCGCCCCCGCCGCGCCGGGCAATGAATCGCCGCTGTCGATCACCGCCGTCGGCCCGGCGTTCTACGTCTACACGCCGACGGCGTTGGCCTCATACCACCTCGATAAAAAGGACTGGCGCTGGGCCGCAAAGGTCGGGGCGACCATCCGCGGCACGTTCCGCGACCTGCTGTTGAGCAAGGACTACGCGGTCATGGTCAACGGCGAAGCCGCCGCAAACATCAACACCGAGAAACTGCCGGCGGTGCAGCTCAACGTGTTCAGCCGCGCCCTCAGCGCCAGCGGCAACGAAAGCGGCCTGCTCGAGCGCCACCCCTCGATCCGCGACCCCGCGGGCATCCTCGTCGGCCAGTGGCAATTGGCCGAAGGGGCGTTTTATTATGTGGCGGGGAATAAGACGCTGACGATGTTGAAGCCGAACCGGTGACGACATGGCAGAAGTTCCGGCGCGACCACTCGACTACGCGAATCCGCAGGTCTTTTTCGAAGCGATCTACCGCACGCGCAGCTTGAGTACAGCAATTGCCGCACTGGTTTGCCTGAGCATTGCGACCGCAATGATTTATGCCGTGTCGCGCGGCGGTTGGCCGCGGGGCATGCCGCGACCGGTGGCTTTGTGCGTGTTTGCATTACCGCTGTTGAGCGGGCTTTGGTGCGTTTGGCTCTGCTGCTTGAACCGCGTGACCGATGTCCGCATCACCGCGGACGGCGTGACGGCGGAGAGTCGGTTCTGGCCGTGGTCACGGATCAACGAGGTCGGTGCGAGCGAATTCAACCGCGGAGGGGGCGTGCTCCTGTTCGTCACGTTGGGCGGACCGAGATCGTGGCAGAGCCGTTTCATCTGGACGACGCCGCTAATCCCGCGCGACAGATACGAAACGTTGCGGGTCGATCTCGATCATTTCTTCGCCGCCCGCGGGCTGCGCATTCGAACGAGGGATGTCACGTCGGACAACGGAGTCGTTGCAATAGCGCGACGACCGCGTACATGATTCTGACGCGGGACCCGTTTCGTGTCCTTTGCCGCATTGCCACGCGGGGCGCGTACCGAGTCTCAGAGAACGGGGCGCCTATCGACCCGGCGAGGACCGTATCCGTCGTGAAGCAACCCGAAGCTGCGGAGGTTATTGCCGCACAGTAATGGCCCGGCGCATTTCGCGGTCCATTTCTTTTTGCTTGATCGTCGCGCGTTTGTCGCGCTGCTGCTTGCCGCGGGCGACGCCGATTTCGACTTTAGCGCGGCCGTCCTTGAAGTAGATCGTCAGGGGGATCAGGGTCGTGCCACGGACGTCGAGTTCGGCTTTGAGCTTGGTCACTTCGCGGCGGTGAAGCAGCAGCTTGCGGTCGCGGCGTGGGTCATGGTTGTAGACGCTGGCGGCCTTCTCGTACGGGTCGATGTGGGCGCCCTTGAGCCATAGTTCGTTGCGGTCGAACAGTGCGTAGGCGTCCTGCAGCTGGGCGTGGCCGGCGCGCAGGGATTTGACCTCCGAGCCCACGAGCATCATGCCGCACTCGATCTTGGCCTCGATGAAGTAGTCGTGCAGCGCCCGGCGGTTGCTGATCCGCACGTTCGGGTCGCTTTTGGTCTTGGCCATGATCGTATTCTACGCGAAGTCGGGCAGAAAAAAGCGGACCCGGGCCGCGCGGCGGCGGCGGCGCGTCTGTCCCGGCCGGCCGCGGCGGCTTGCGCGTGAAACGAAAGGACGCGAGCGCATTGCTGCGCCCGCGTCCGGTTGTGTCCTCTTCGATGAAGGGCGACGTGCAGAGAAGTCGGATTACTCTTCGTCGCCGTCCTTCGCGGGGCCTTTGATCTCGTCGCTCACCGGCTGGTCGATCTTGATCGCCAGCACTTTCTTGTGCACCTCGGCGGCGAGGTCTTTGTTCTCGAACAAAAAGTCCTTCGCCTTCTCACGGCCCTGCCCGAGGCGGGTCGAGCCGTAGTTGAACCACGCGCCGCTTTTGTCGATCACGTTGCAGCTCACCGCGAGGTCGAGCAGGTCGCCCTCGTAGCTGATGCCGCGGTCGAACATGATGTCGAACTCGCCGTCGCGGAAAGGCGGGGCGATCTTGTTCTTCACCACGCGGGCGCGGGTGCGGCAGCCGATGCTCGTCTCGCCGTCCTTGAGCGTCTGCGTGCGGCGGACGTCGATGCGGATGGAGGAGTAGAACTTCAGCGCCCGTCCGCCGGGCGTGGTTTCGGGGTTGCCGAACATCACGCCGATCTTTTCGCGGATCTGGTTGATGAAGATGACGGTGCACTTGCTCTTGGAGATCGCCCCGGTGAGCTTGCGCATCGCCTGGCTCATCAGCCGGGCCTGCAGGCCGACGGTGGCGTCGCCCATTTCGCCTTCGATTTCCGCCCGCGGGATCAGGGCCGCGACCGAGTCGATGACGATGAGGTCAACGGCATTGGAGCGCACGAGCAATTCGCAGATTTCCAGCGCCTGCTCGCCGGTGTCCGGCTGGCTGACGAGCAAATCATCGAGCTTTACGCCCAGACGCTTGGCCCATGACGGGTCGAGCGCGTGCTCGGCGTCGATGAAGGCGGCAACGCCGCCCTGCTTCTGGCAGCTTGCGATCACGTGCAGGTTGAGGGTCGTTTTACCGCTCGATTCCGGGCCGAAGACTTCGATGATCCGGCCTTTGGGGATGCCGTAACCGCCGAGGGCGATATCGAGCGAAAGCGACCCGGTCGGGATGCCGTCGATCTGCGTACGGCGTTCGCCGTCGAGCTTCATGACGGCACCTTTGCCGAACTGCTTTTCGATCTGCTGCACCGCCAGCGACAGCGCGCGATCGCGCGCCGGATCAGTTGGTGCAAGAGTCTTCATGGAACCATTCAGGGACGCAGAGGACTTTGCCTCTGCCAAATCAGCAGCACCACGGGCCATGGCTGGCCTCCTGTTGAAAACGCCGGGTATCTTGGTCAGCCGGCGGTGACGATCGGTGCCCATTGCGGACAAACGAACGTCGATGTCATGACTCGATTTTGCGATCCATCCGATCCATCGGACATCGCACCAGGCTTGACGGGAGTCACCACCGCCTTGGCCCGGCTGTTAGGGCACAGTTTAGTGCCTGTTCGGTGGATTGTAAACCTTAAAATTTGCGTTGTGCTGATTAAATAAGCCCAGCATTTACGCGGGCACGGGTGGCCGCAGCGGGCATGGGAGGAGGGATCACGGAGCACGTTCTATGCGACACGCCACATAGGGCGGCCCGACGCACGGTTCGGTTACGAGAATGCTCCTGTTCCGCCCCTCCAGGGAGGTTAGGTGGGGGCGAACCTCGACCTGCAATAACGGCTCGCTGATGCCTAAGAAGCAAACCCCTCGCCCGGTACTCCGGGAGAGGGTAGGGAGAGGGCCGGAGCGTATTGGCGTTATATTGCGGTGAGGCAGCCGCCCGCCCCCACCTAACCTTCCCCGCAGGGGAGGAATCGGACAGGCGGCAACATAGGGTTACGTCGGGGAGCGTTTATAGCTGCCGCGGGAAGCGGCCCAAGGCGGCGTAACGCGGGCCCTTGGAATCGAGCGTGCTTTGGAACAGCGTAAACTGCCGGACGTGATCGCCGGGCGAACGTTCGAGCAGCGAACGGGCGGCCTCGACGGCGTGGCCGACGGCGTCGGCGGGCGGCGGGAATTTGAAGCGGGCGATCGTGACGTGCGGCTTGAACGCGCGGCCGTCGAGGCGGAAGCCGAGATCCTTGATGACCGGCGACAATCGCGCGTGCAGGTCAGCGAGCAGCGCGACGTCGCCGGCGGTAGTAACGGCGGCCACGCGCGCCTTGTGGGCGCTGGGAAAATGCACGAGCGCGTCCGGCCTCAGCTCGAGCTGCGGCATTTCGATCTGTCGAAGGGCGTTCAGCAGCAACGGCAGCCGGCTGACGGCGGTGTCGCCGAGGAAATGCAGGGTGATATGGAAGTTTTCGGGAAGGCCGAACGTGCCAGTGTTGTAGACCGGCTTAAGGCGCGTCTGTAGCTTCGCCAGCGTGCGGCGGAAGCCGTCGGGGAGATCGACGGCTAGAAACAGACGTAGGAGTTGTTCGTGCGCCATGGCGACGGGGATCGTAGGCGCGAGTGGGGTTGACCGGTGCCGGGGTGTGCGGTTGTAAGTCTTTTCTTTAGTCGGGTCGTTCGTACGGAACCTTGCCGCTGAAGCGGCAAGGCCGGTGCGGCCATGGCACGACTTAATTGAGCGTTGTTAGTTGGAGGACGTGGGGCGGCCCATCATCATGAGAAAGCGGGCGTGCGATCCCAAGGCCGAGACGAACGTGCGGTGGGCCTTGTACTGGATGCCGAACTCGCGGCAGGTTTCTTCCACGACCTTCGATAGCGCCGGGTAGTGGACGTGGCAGATCTTGTGGAAGAGGTGATGCTCGATCTGAAAGTTCAGGCCCCCCAGCAGCCACGAAAGCACCGGGTTACGGCCGGCGAAGTTCACCGTCGTCTGCACCTGGTGAACGGCCCAGGCGTTGTCCATCTGCTCCAGCCCGGCGTCGTTGATCGACGGCACGGGGAACTCGGCTTCTTCAACGCAATGGGCGAGCTGGAACACAATGCTCGTCACAATGCCTTCGACGAACGCGGCGATGAGATACACGCCCAGCACCGTCCACACCGAGTGCAGCATCATCGGCACGACGAAGATCATCGAGAAAAAGAAGATCTTGCCGATGACGAACACCGCAAGGTCTTTGCCGCGCGGGCGCGGGATGCGGTGGCTGCCGATCTTGCCGCGGGCGAGCTGGTAGAAGTCGTCGAACAACTGCCATTTGACCATCAGGAAGCCGTACAGCAGCCACATGTAAACGTGCTGCAAACGATGGAACTTGTAGCGCGGCTGCTCAGGGGAAAGCCGGCCGAGCATGCCGACATTGATGTCGTCGTCGTGGCCGTTGATGTTGGTGTATGTGTGGTGAATCGCGTTGTGCTTGAAATCCCAGATGTACGAGCTGCCGCCCATCAGGTCCATCGACACCGCCATCAGCCGGTTCACCCACTGGCGATCGGAGACGGCCTTGTGGCCGCCGTCGTGCTGGATGTTGAACCCCACCGCCGCAAACGCCAAACCCAGCAGCATCGCCAACGGGACGACCGCCCACGGACTGGTAACGAAGAAAACGAGCGTGACGTACGTCGCCACCAGCCACACCAAGATGGTGGCGGTCTTGAAGTACATCGCCGGCACGTCGCGCGGGCTCTTTTTAGTCGTCTCGAAGTAGGCGTTGACGCGGCTGCGCAGCTCGCGCAGAAACTGGTCATTGCCCTTGAACTTCGGCCGGT
>DASVSS010000052.1:0-11259 GCA_036387945.1 Tepidisphaeraceae bacterium
TACAGCTCCGGCTACGGCCACGGCGACGCGATCCACGTCGGCGATCTCGACCCGGCGAACCCGGGGCTGGAAATGTTCCGCATCCAGGAGCGCTTCGGCGACGCCGGCGCACACATGATCGCCCTCAAGACCGGTGAGACGCTGTGGAAAAAACCGTCGCTCGAGAAAGTCGCCGGCGGCAAGAATCAGGGGCCCGGCCGAGGGCTGTCGGCAGACATCGACCCCACCCGCCCGGGCTTCGAATCTTGGGCGCTGGGCGCCGGCGTAAAGGGCGTGTGGGACGCCAAGGGCAACGAGATCAGCGCCAAAAAGCCGACGATCCGCATCAAAGCCAATGAAGGCACCTTCGGCGTCGACGCCACCAATGCCGGGCCGGATCGCGTGGTCGATTCCTGCAACTTCCGCATCTACTGGGACGGCGACGTGCTTGACGAAATTCTCGACAAGACCCAGATCGTCAAGTGGGACTGGCAGAAGGAAGAGACGTGGCCGGTGCTCGTCGCCAGCGACGTCGTCAGCAACAACGGCACGAAGTCGACGCCGACGCTGTCCGGCGACATCCTCGGCGACTGGCGCGAAGAAGTGATCTGGCCGACTGCCGACGGGAAGGAACTGCGGATCTACACCACGACGATCCCGACCGAGCGCCGCATGTACACACTCATGCACGACCCGCAGTACCGCTTGAGCATCGCGTGGCAGAACGTCGCCTACAACCAGCCGCCGCACCTGGGCTTTTCCATCGAGGGGAACAAGGCAGCGCCGAAGCCGAACATCACCACGCCCCGCGGCGGGCCGGTGGCAGCGACGCGATAGTCGCGCGGCGGCAAGTAGGCCCATGTGCCGCACTGCAAATGAGCACTAGGCTGCCGTGTCGACAGTCCGTCAGTCATTTTTTGCCGATGACGTCACTCCGCTGCGGCAGGGATTCGAACGCCGGCACATCGGCCAGGAACAGTTGGCCGTAGCCGTTCGGGTCGGCGGTGTAGAGGACTTTCGTGCCTTCGTGATTGAAACGCGGGTGGACGTGCAGGTGCTGGGTGTGCCGGCTGCCGCGGTGCGTGCAAAGCACGCGCGGGCCGTCGAAGCGTTCGCCGTCGTAACCGGCCAGCAGAACGTGCGGCGTCAGGCCCTGCGCGGGGCCGTCGGCGACGATCAGGTCCGGCGTGTTGGAGTGGAAGTGGTTCGAGTCGAGCGGAAACGGCACTTCGCGCCCGCCGGTGTCGTCGTGGCGGACGAACCCGAAGAACGCGTCCCCGGCGGCGGTCTTGCCGTGGTAGCCGACGTGTTCGCCGTCCTGCATCCAGTACTCGTGCCCGCAGGCCTCGCCCGGTTCCTGCGGGCGGATTTTCCAGACCTTTCCGGTGTCCATGTCCAGGCCCCAGATGCGCTGGCCGACGCGCGTCCACGGCCCTTCGTAGCAGAACGTCATCAGGTTCGCCCGCGTGGGCGAAGTGTTCACGTGGCCGAGCCAATTGCGCTGTTCCACCAGCAATTCCGCCGCGCCGCCCGCGGTCGGCACGCGCAGGATGCGGCACAGCGGGTGCGCTTCGAACAGCGCGCCAAAACCGATGTAACCCGCCCCCAGGTTCAACGGCCCCACGTCGACCTGCTGCATGAGCTGGGTACAGACGTACTTCCCGTCGGCCGTGCAGTTCTCTGACGATCCGTTCCAGCCGGCCGGCGCTTCGAGCAGCACGCGCTGTTCGCCGCTGCGCAACTCGATCGCGCGCAGTTGCCGGTCGCGCCAGAAGTAGGCCTCGTCGCGCACCGGGTTGATGCAGGCCCCCTGGTACCCCTGCCGCGAGCTGCCGGGTTGGTTGTCAGTCAGCCGGGTGATCTCACCGCCGTCGAGCTCGATCGAATATAGGTTGCTCGCGTTCCCCCGATCCGAACCGAACAGCAGACGTCGACCGTCATCCCACCAGCCGTCATTGGTAAAATAGAGGTGGTAACTGTGCGCTAGGTGATCGGTCAGCTGCCAGACGGACACGCCCGTCGTCCGGTCAGCGGCGACGGACATCTCGGAGGGGAATCGGGTGAGCGGCATCGTCGTTCTCCTTCTCGAAACAAAAAGGCCCGACCTCACAGGTCGGGCCCTTGTGCGGGATAACCCATTCTACGCCGACTTAGGCCCGACGACGCCGGACGATCAGGCCCGCCACGGCGATCAGCGCCAGCGACGCCGGCTCCGGCACCGGCGCGCCGGTGGCAACGACTTCACCAGTCGAGAGCATCGCCACACCCGGCTCGTACCCGGTGAACGTGATCTGCGCCAACTGCGTCTCGGTCAGTCCCGACGCATCAAGGCCGAAGTACAGCTGGTCCGCCCCACCGCCGGTCGCCGAGCCGTTCCAGTTCGTAATCGTGAGCGTGCCGGTCCACGCCTCGGCGGCGGAAGTAGCGTACCGGAGCACGCTTTCGGCGTTGCCCAGATCGATCGTCGAACTCGCGCCGAGGGTGAGGGCACCGACCGTGTCGTCGAATCCGCCGGTGGAATACGTTCCGCCGGCGAGGGTCATCGGGCTGGCGTCGGCAATCGTGTTGTCCGACCCGACCGCCAGCGTGCCGGCGTTGATCGTGTACCGGCCCGTGATCACGCTGACGATGTTGGCTCCCGGCGCGACATTGAGGGCGCCGTCGATCGTCAGCGTGCCGACGCCGTTCTTGATGACGGCGCCGTCGTAGGTGTTCGTCCGCCGGCTGATGCGCGACGTGGAGATGTTGCCCGTGCCCTCAAACGTCAGCACGACCAGCGTGCTGTCGGCTTGCCGATTGACGAGCAAACTGTCGTTGGCCGCCCCGCCCGGGACGTTGCCGAATCGCAACAGGCCGCTGCTGTTGTTGGTGATCGTGCCCGAAGCGCGCGGACGCAGCGCATTGAACCGGTGCGAGCTGCTGCCCCCTTCGACGCTGACGAGACTCGTCGGATTCGACGATCCGGTGCCGACGGCATACAGCGTGCCGCCGCTGACGACGTAGTTCGGCGCGTCGGCCGTGAATTCGTACCCGCTGACCTGAAAGTTGCTTCCTGTGGCCGGGGCGTATCTGTTGCCCGCATTGATGCCGAAGCGCGCGATGTGCGGGTCGGCCTGCGAGGTCGTACTGCTCGGCGACGTGCCGACGTCCCAGTTCAAACCGTTCACCAGCGACGTGTCGGTATCACCGTCCCAGGTGTAGACCGCCGCATTCACTTGCGAAACCGCCGTCGCGATGGCCAGGGCCACCGCCGATACTTTTGCCGAACTATTCATCCTTCTCTCCTCGAAATTGCCGGCGGCGACTGAGCGCCGCCGAGATGTGTTGCGCCGTGTACATCGGCACAGGCGCGTTGCAATATCATCCCCTAACCGCCAACCGACAGAACTCCTTTCACCCGCCGTTACGCCGGAACGTAGGCCACTTCCGGGGGCTGCACGCCCGGGGCAGGGTGCGTGCTCGACACCAAATCAGCGACGCGAACCGTACTGCCTCGTCGGGCCCAATCGGCGCGAAGCTCAGACGGCAACAACCGTTGGTCGTAGCAGTCGGTCAGGACCGCGCCCAAGCCGTCGACGAACGTCTTTCGTTTTCCCACGTCACCGCTGACGTGGATGAGCGACGGCGGAAATACCACGGGCTCGGGCATGCTGGCGTGTGCCGCGCAGACGACGAGCGTCTGCGGCGTGGCGGCTTCGACGCCGCACACGACCGGGGTGTTGGCATTGAACGACTCGATCGACGTCCACAGTTTGTTGGCGTCGGACGAGCCGCTGGGGCGGCCGTAGTCGCGCTCAGTGCCGTCCTGATAACGGGCGATCAGGCGCCCGCCTTTTTCGCCGCCGTAGGTGATCGTCGCGCGGTCGAATTCCAGCACGAACGCCGGCTCGCGCAGCTCCGCGGTCGCGTGGGAGACGACAAACAGCAGCTCCACGTCCCCCGCCAACCGGCAGCGCAGGGCGGCGGTGTCGAACGTCTCGATCGTGTGGGCGCGGTACAGCTCGGCCTGCACAGTCACGGGCGCGGCGCTGCGGTCAACGCGCGTGCCGAGCAGGTACAGCAGGTTGTGCAGGAAGTGGGCGCAGGCGTTGTTGATCGGGCTGTCGAGCACCGGCTCGCCGGAGCGCGTCATCAGCCGGCCGGCCCAGCCGTTGCGGGTGTAGTACACTTCGTCGCGCGGCCAAAGCGCGAGCGATTTGCACCGCCGCGGCGCGCCGAACGCACCGGCCATGATGTCGGCCTTCAATCGCCCGATCGCCTCGCTGAACGACCACTGGTACCCGATCGCCACCTGGCGGCCGCTGCGCTCCTGGGCCAGGCGCATATCGCGCGCCTGCTCGACCGAGCCGCACAGCGGCTTTTCGCAGAGCACATGCGCGCCGTGCGACAAGGCCTCGATCGTCTGCCGCGCGTGGAACTGGATGGGCGAGGCGATGACGACCACGTCCGGCCGGTGGTGGGCGTACAGGTCGGCGGTCGCGGGATAGATCGGGACGTCACCGGCCTGCAGCGCCGGGAGGTGCTTGCACGCGGCCGGGTTGGGATCGACCGCGGCGACGAGTTGCGCACCGTGGGGCTCGGCCTGCGCGGGGTCGATCAGCGGGGAGACGTAAATCTGCCCGTACCCGCCGATGCCGACCAGGGCGACCGAAGTCCTCTTTTTCATCTACTCGTCTCCTCTAAACCGTCTCGCGGCGCCTCTCGCATCCCGTCCGCGCGGGCGCTCATGGCAATCGGTGCAGGCCCTCACTGCGCACCGTCCACCCGGTCTCCGGGAAGCCGGGCGCCGTGCGGTCGGGCGCGCCGTCCCACCCGCCGGCCATCATGGCGATCGCCGCCAGCAGTCCGCCGTTGGCAGGCAGATAAAGCGGCAGGCTCGGCCGCTGGTAGACGTGGCCGCTGACGCCGTAGGTGTTCTTCTTTGACGCGATGAACAGCGCGTCGATCGCCAGGTCCGGCCGGCCGCAGCGGGCGGCGGCCATCGCGGTCATGGGAAAGTCCCAGCCCCAGCAGCGATCCCATTGCCACACGCTCATCGTCTTTTCCACGCTCCGCCGCATCGTCTCGCGGTCGACGCCGTCGCCGTTGAGCATCCCCATCGCGCCCACGACCGCCGGGTGTTCCCAGTTCCAGGTGGTGTACGTTTCGTCGAATCCGTCGTTGTACAGGTACAGCCCGTCCTTCTGCGGCAGCGGCGCCAGATCGCGCAGCACCGCGTCCCACTGTCCGTGGCGGGGTTCGCCGAGGCGCTCGCGCCAACGCTGCGCGGTTTCAAGGCCGAAGCGCCAGTAGGTGAGCTCGAACGTCGGGTTCCAGGTGTTGTTGGTATCGTTGTTTTCCTGCACCGCTTTCATCGGCGGGCCGATGACGTACTTGCCGCTCTTGTCGTCGCGCACGACGAGCGACGCCATGAACTCCGCCGTCTCGTCGACGATTTCGCGCCACCCCGCCAGCGTCTCGGGCGTGGGCTTCTGGCGGTAGCAAAGCTCGGCGTAGTAGATCGGGTGCGGCTGCTGCCACAGCAGCAGCGGGCCGACCGGCGACGGCGAATCGATCCCGCGGCCGTCCACCATCTTCGGCCAGCGCACGCCGCGGTAGCCCTGGCGCTGCGCGATCGCCCGCGCCTCGGGCAGGATGCGCGTGTAGTACGACAAGCTGCGCTCCAGCAGCGGCAGCCGGCCCCAGAGGGCGAAGTGCACGCCGTGCCACCAGTGCATTTCGAGGTGGAACTTGCCGTACCACGAGTTGCACGTCAGGCCCGTCTCCGCCGGCGGCAGCGAGCCGGCGCAATTGACTTTCATCAGGTATTGCGACGTCACGATCCGCCGCTCGAGCTCAGGCGCCCGCGGGTCGGTGCTGCCGGCGAGCTCGACGGCCGCGCCGCGCGTCCAGTACGTCTCCCACATCGCGGCGCTGCGCGCCTGGGCGGCGTCGATCCCGCCGGGCAGATCCCCGATCGGCCTGGGTGAGAACGCGCAGACGAACTCGATGCACGCCGCCCCCGGGTCGGCCGCCAGGCGGAACGTATGCGGGGCAATTTCGTCGAGCTGGCAACGCCCCTGCCACGACAGCGCGACGTGGTAGCGGTCGTCGTCAAGTCGGCGCTCGAAATCAACGCGGCTGCCGGCGGTGCGGGTGAGAACTGTCTTGTGTGCCCCCGGCTGATCCCACGCCGCCGCCGTCATGCCCGGCGAGCCGTAGGGGAACGCGAACCGCACCGCGAGCCGGCCGTCGGCGATCAGCGGCGAGCAGATGCGCACCGCAATGGCGTCGGTTTCACCGCAGCAGCAGGTCTCGACGGTCACGCTTTCGTTGTCAAACTGGAAGCGGCTCACGAGCACGCCGCGCCACAGATCGAGCGATTGATCGATCGCCTTCAGATCGCCGACCGCCGCCGCCGCCGCACCGCCGGCGGCGCGCAGGTCCAGGCCGATCTGCCCGAGGTGCAGGCGGTGCGGGTTCTCGCGCAGCCAGTTGAACGTCGCTTCCTGCCCCTTGGCGCTGGTGAGATACGGCACCTTCCGCCCGAACGTCTCGAACTCGCTGTACCGAATCGCCTCCGGCTTCACGTCCGCCCCCGCCGGCGTCGTGTGCCACCCCCACTGCGACTGCGTACACAACGGCATCGCCGCCGCGTACGCCTCGGGAAACGTCTGCAACCCCGTCACGTCCGCCGTAAAAGCGAACTCGCCATTGCCGACCGACAGCGGGTTGAGCGCGTCCACCGCCCGCAGCCGCACCGTGTGCCGCCGGACGAGCGCTTGGCGATCGATAAGAACGTCAGTCTGCGGCATTGCGGTGACGGGGACGTGAAACGAAAGCGTGTCTAGAAAATCAGCCTCGCCCCGTTAAAGCGAGGCCGATGCGGGCGTCAGAATCGGATTGTTCAGGGCGTCGCTTGACGGCCTTCCATCGTTCCTTGGCCAGCAACTCTTTCGCCACCAAAGTGATAGACACGACCTTGGTTTGAGTTCGTAGGATGACCGTAGCCCTTTGGGTTGTCACTAAGGGGGCGCCCTTGATTGAGCGTCTCTAACATGTCTCGGTAATTTTCAAGCTTCTGCCACTCGGTGCCGCCGTATTCGCCCTGTGCACCGAGTTGATCCCAAACTTCCTTGCTCACGATTGTCGCTACATGGCCGTCGGAGAACACCAGATTCCATGCAGGCCGCACACCCCGTCCCTTATGCGACACATACTTCTTGGCGCGGAAAAGATCACCTGCCAGCATGCGATGCGCGGGCATGTCCTGCAATTTGGCGTAAGCGTTGAGGCGCGTCGGAGCATTCGTTTGCTGCCTCCAATGCGGGTTGAATACATAGTCACTACGGACGGGATCGGACGTATTCACAGACTGCGGGAAGGTACCCTTGATCGCGTGCCAACCGAATTCAGGGGACTCGTAATTGGCGGGGCAGTACCCAACTTCTCCAGTGCCGATATATTTCAGCTGCCAAAGACGACCAACATGATAGAGGCGAGAGGTCGCCGGGTCGTAGGCACCGCCCGTCTTCACGGTTGTCAGGTTCTGCACATTTGTGTGGCTGGAGGTGGCGGTTTGATTGTAGTACTCGACCAAATAGCCATTGTTGGAGTCCGCGTACATCCGCATACCTAATGCGAATTGCCGGAGATTTGACATGCATTGCACAAGCTTGGCCTGCTCACGGGCGCGATTTAGCGCCGGCAGCAGGATCGAGATCAGCACAGCGATGATGCCTATGACCACGAGCAGTTCGACAAGCGTGAATCCGGTTCGCTTACGCATGATGTGACTCCTCGCCGCAGAAGGGTGAACAGATTTGCACTCCGGTGCCGGCGCCAGGGTTTGACTCCCTCAACCGTTTCCTGCGACAAAATGTACCGCCGCAGCCACCAAATGCAATGGAATTTTCCACATAAATACCACTAATTACCATTTATGGCCTTAACATCAATCCAAATATGATTTTGCGAATTTGCACGGTTTGTAAGAACGGGGTGAAAATCTTTTGCTGTTGGCGGTCTGCTGGTGTATTGGCGTTCACTTCCAACAGAAATACTACGGCTCCCGTCAACGCTCCGTTTTCCTCGTGTTCGCTTGCGTAATGAGCTTGGAACCTTGGGCACATGTCGCCCCGATTCACAACGCGGATCAGGAAGAAACTTGGCGCGTCGAGTCTTCCAAGGCGGTATCCGGGAGGCGGCTTACGCCCCGGATCGCCCGCGGACGTCTTGGCGGATCGGATCATCCGGCATCCGACCGACCCCCTAACCTGCCCCGCAGAAGGAAGCCGATGCCGGCGGGATATCAATAGCGGTCGGCGGGTCATCTCGGCACCATCGATACCGGGCACTCCCCTCATCGCTCATCGAGGTGCTGTCGCAAGCCGTGGCGGGGGTTTTCAAACCATCTTTTCGCCCGACGCAGACGGGTCGAAAACCGTGCCCCGAGCGGCGGCAAAGGTGCTAGAGCCTGTCATGCACTTTGACGCGCCAAACAGCGCTCGGGTGCCACGGTCTGGTACGCCAGGCCGTGGCACCCACAGAGCAGCCAACTGCGGCACATCGGTTCTTAAATTGCATACACGCTCTAGACGCGCGCGTGATCGACGTGGTGTTCCTGCAGCCGCACGCCGAGGCCGTCGACGAGGAAGGGTTCGATGATCGTCGTCGTGCGTTCTTCGGTCTGGGCGTGAGCGATGCGCCAGAGCAGGTGATCGACGCCGCGGCGGCCGATGGATTCGGCGTGGATGTCGATCTCGGTGGGCTTGGGGCTCAGGCCGACGAGGTACGGCTGTTCGTTGTTGCACGACACGACTTCCACCCGCCCGGGGCCGATCTCGACGCCGGCGCGCTGCAGGGCGGGCTGGATCATCGCCACCTGCATGTCGTCGGCCACGAACAGCCCGGTCGGGCGGGGGTTGATCCGCAGGTAGCGCTGCACAAAGGCCTCGACGGAGTGGGGGGAGTATTCCTGCCAGTAGCCGGAGGTGAGTTCGCGGTTCATCTCTAGGGCGTGTGCCTGGCCGCCGTCGATGCGCACCGTGGAGCGGAACGCGTGGCCGTACAGGGCCAGGCCCCAGTGGCCGCCGTCGAGGTTGAATGACGCCAGATTTTTGTGCCCCCGGCCGAGCAGGTACTTCGCGGCGAGATAGCCGACTTCGTAGTGATTCGGCATGACCTGATCGCCCCACTTCGGCCGGCGGCGATTGCCCATGAGCCAGACGGTGGGGATGCGGCGGATTTGCTCGAACGGCTCTTGCGTGGGCAGGGCCCCGTGAAGCAGGACGCCGTCCATTTTGCCGCCGAGGACGCGCTCGGTAAGTTGCTCGGGATCGCTGATCTGGTTGAAGACAAGATTGAGGCCGTGCTGATCGGCCGCCATCGAGACGCCGCGCAGCAGCGACTCGAATGCCGGCGTGGCCCGCCGTGCGCCGGTGCCGAGCACGAAGAAGGCGATGTTCGTCGCCCGCGCCAGCGCCCGCTGCGCCGGCTTGGGCCCCGGCCGGCGGTCGGAGGGGGTGTAGCCGATCGACTTCATCGCCTTGCGCACGGCGTCGAGCGTGTGCGGGGCCACCTTTGGGTGATTGTTGATCACCCGCGAGACGGTCGAGCTCGAAACCCCGGCAATTTTGGCGACCCTGGTGATGGACATAACGCGACGCGGCCATTGTCGGGATCGGCCGAGTCGCGTCAAAACAATTCCCACTAACTTCCATAAGGCGGGACTAGTTATTAGACCAAGACTTAGCAAACGTGAGGGTGGCAGCCGAGCGGTGCGGCAGCCGCGACGCCGAACGGCGTCGATGCGTGCTTGCCTAGGGCCTCATTCAGCGAGGCCGCCCTCCGGTTCCTCCCCTGCGGGGGAGGTTAGGTGGGGGCGGGCGGGTGCCACATCGCAATCAAGCGCCTAGACGTTCGGCCCCCTCCCTACCCTCTCCCGGAGTACCGGGCGAGGGGTTTGGGTCTTGGGCATGAGCGGGCCGCTATTGCATGTTGTTGGCCGCCCTCACCTAGCCTCCCCCGGAGGGGGGAGGACCAGCGGGGCATTGGCGGGCGGGACCGAGTGCGCCGTTCGCACCGCCTTTAGCCGCCGTGCTTCGCGGCCCATGCCGGGTAGGCGTCGAGCACTTTTTTGCCCCACGGGCGCAGCCAGGCATATCCGGCGCGGCGCTCGAGTTCGATCTCGGCGAGGGTCGCCTTTTTCACGCCGTCGCGGCCGCAGTAGTACGGCTTGCCGGTGTCGAGGTCGTAGAAGCGGGCCCACATCGGCGGCGCGGCGGGGTCGGAGACGTGGACGACGTCGTAGCCGCGGTTGGATTCTTTTGTCGGACGGCGCTCTTCGCGCACCCCGCGAACGGCGCTGCGCTCGTACCACGCCACGACGCCGCGCACCGCGGCTTTCACGCGGTCGTCGGGGTGAGGCAGGCTCATCAGCAGCAGCGCGATGTTGGCGCTCTCGCCGCCGCTGAGCGACGGCAACTCGTACGCCCGCGCTTTCGCGGGGGCGAGCGTCTTGGCGTCGTGCTGGGCGCACCAGGCGGCCGGCTTGCCGTCGATGCGGATCTGCGTGGCGAGGATGCAGTCGATGCCTTTATCAAACGCGCGGCGGCATTGCTGCCGCGTCTCCGGCGGGACGAACGCGAAATCGCCCTCGCCGGCGGCGACGTCGCCGATCAGGCGCAGCACGCTTGTCATCCCATCGTCGTTGTAGGTGATGTGCCCCGCGTAAGCCTCGGTGCCCGGCAGCGGGTACTGCTGCGGCCAGCCGCCGTTGTCGTATTGGGCCGCCAGCGCACTGGCCAGGCCACGGTCGAAGGCCGCGCGATATGCCGTATCGCCCGTGACGCGGATCGCGCGGGCTAGAAGGCGGAGTTCGCCCCAGGTGGCGTTGTTGTCAAACGTGCTCAGTCCGCGGGCCGACAATTCCTTCGACGCGTCGCGCGGCTTTTCGGCGTCGTATGCCTTCCACCACCCGCCCGAGGGCCGCTGCTGCGAGATTACGTTCGCCATCACGCGCTTGCCGTCGTCGGATGCGAACCATGCATCGGGTTTTTCGAGGAAAGACAACGGCGTCGCCGCGCCCAGCAGCGCGGCCGGCAGCAGCAGAGCGACTAACATTGCGCCGCACGCTACGGCGGGCAAATGGGGTGACGGCATAGGTTCCTCCGGTTCGATCCAAGGCGAATCGTCCGCCGAGTGTAGCATTTTCCCAAGCGCTGCGGGCGACAAGCGGCGGTCGCCAGCGCCTTGCGCCCGGTGCTTTGACCCCCTCGGTCTGCCACACCCTGTAGCGGC
>DASVSS010000053.1:0-6104 GCA_036387945.1 Tepidisphaeraceae bacterium
GCGGGTTTCGATTCGGTCAAGATCAAGTGCGTCGTCATGCGCGGCGTGAACGACGACGAGCTTGCCGATTTCGCCGACCTCGCCCGCACGGCCCCGGTGACGGTTCGTTTTATCGAGTACATGCCCCTGGGCGATAGCGCCGTTGCCAGCGGCGCGGGGCGCGTGGCCGACGACGAGACCGGGCCGGCCGGCGGTTGCGGGGCGCAAGACCGCGGCGACGTACTCGTCCCCCGTGACGAGATCATGGCCGCCGTCGAAGCGCGCCACGGCCCACTCGCTGCCGTCCCGCGCGACGACGAGCCCGGCGTCGGCCCCGCCGTGCCGTTCACCTTTCGCGCCGCACGCGGCCGGCTCGGGTTCATCAGCGCGATGAGCCACCCGTTCTGCGACACCTGCAACCGCCTGCGCCTCACCGCCGCCGGCGTCCTGCGCTCGTGCCTGTTCGACGGCGGCGAAGTCGACCTCATGCCGATCCTTCAACAGGCCACCGGCCCAGCTGCCGACAGCGCCATCGCCCACGCCATGGCCGAGTGCGTCCGACTCAAGCCCGTCACCCACTCCGGCCACGGAAATGCGCAGATGAGCCGCGTCGGCGGCTGATTCTACCAGGTGTGACCGTCCTCCTAGCGGCGCACCACGAACGTCTTGGCGAGTATGTCGTGAAGGCCCTGCTTGCGTTGCGTCCAGCCGACCATCATGAAACCGATGCACAAGATGATGCCCGAGAGAATCTTTGAAAAATATCGCGCCGTCGCGTGACCGAACCCGATCCGGCCCCCGGCCTCGTCCGTTACGATCGCACCGATCGCCATCTTGCCGAGCGTTCCCTGCCGGGCCGATGATTCCATGAGGGCGAAATAAAGCCACCAGAGGGAAATGCTGACGATCATATTGGTCACAATGACCGCGATTTGCACCGGCGTGGCGTCCCGGCCGACGGCGCCTGCGACGCCTTGAAAGATCAAGTTGATGAGGAAGCCGGGGACGAGCAGCACGAGATAATCGATGATGTAAGCCAGCACGCGCCACCAGAACCCGACGTGGATCGGCATTGCCGCCGAACCGGCGTAGTAGTTCAGTGTTCCGGTGCTTGGAAAGTCCGGCGTCTGCGAGGGCACGACGCCTGGTGCCAGCTGAAGTGCGGTAACGGCCGGCTGCCATTCGCTCATGCCTTCGCGCCACACCAGGTCGGCGCCGCCGACTTCGCCACGTCGCCACATGTCTGTGATGTGCTGGCGCGGTACGGGGCCGCCCTGCTGACCATTGTGGACGAAGTACCATTCTTCACGAGCGACGTCAGCCATGGGTTCTCCAGATTGAAAAAACGCCGACATCCACCGTAATCACCGATCGCACGACCGGCAATTCGGTGAGTGCCGGCTGACAACCGCCCGCCCGTCCGTACAATCGCCGCCCTTCATGGCCAAGCCGCGCAACGACAACATTGATTACGCCCAGTATCTCGCACTGCGCTTCGTGAACATGGTCATGCAGTGCTGGCCGGTGCAATTGAATTTGCGGTTTGCCCAGCTCGTCGGCGACGTGATGTTTCTGGTCGACAAGCGTCACCGCAAACGCGCCGAGCACAACATCGCGCGGTCGTTCCCGCACTTCACCCCCGCGCACGTGCGGCGCATGGCGCGCTACAGCGTGCGGCAGATGACGATGCTGTTCATCGAGGTGCTGTTCACCACGCGGCTCGTGCGCGTGGACACCTTCAGCCGCTACGTCCGCTTCGGCAATTTCCGCCAGACGCTGGGCATGCTGATGCAGCGGCATCGCGGGCTCATCATGATCACCGGGCACTACGGCAACTGGGAAATCCTGGGCTACGTCATGGGCACGCTCGGCTTTCCGACGGTGTCGGTCGCCCGGCCGCTCGACAACAAGTACATCAACAAGTGGCTGCTTGGCGTGCGCGAGCGCAAGGGGCAGCGCATCGTCGACAAGAAGGGCGCGACGCCGATCGTCACCGCCGCCCTCGACGCCGGCGGGACTGTGGGCTTCATCGCCGATCAGAACGCGGGGCCGAAGGGTTTGTTCGTCGATTTCTTCGGCCGCAAGGCGTCGACGTACAAGTCGATCGGATTGCTCGCGATGCAGTACAACGTGCCGGTGGTGATCGGTTACGCGCGGCGCGTCGGGCCGAACTTCGAGTTCGAAGTCGGGACCCAGGACATCATCGACCCGTCGGATTGGCAGAATCACGACCAGCCGTTGCACTACATCACGCAGCGCTACACGAAGGCGATCGAGGACTTCGTCGCCGCCGAGCCCGGGCAGTACCTCTGGGTGCATCGCCGCTGGAAAACGCGCCCCAAGGGCGAGCCGCCCGAGGCGTATGACTGAACCATGCGGCGCGTGCCGGGCGATCGGCGGATGGCGTCGCCATCAGGCGTCGCCGCGCAACAGTGATCGGTACTGGTCCAGCACGGGCGGCCAGGTGTATGCCGCCTCGACGCGACGCGACGCCGCAGCGGTGAGGGCGCGGCGCAGGGCCGGGTCGTCGGCCAGGCGGCGCAAGGCCCCGGCGATCGCGGCGGGGGATCGCGGCGGGACGAGCAGGCCGGTTTCGCCGTGGCGGACGACGTCCCTGATGCCCGGCACGTCGGTGGCGACCACCGGCACGCCGGCGGCCATCGCCTCGATCAGCACGAGCCCGAAACCCTCGGCGTCGCTGGGCAGGACGAGGGCGTCCATCAACCCGATCGCCTGCTGCGACCGAGCGATGCGGCCGTGGAGGTGCACGCGGTCGGTTACGCCCCCCGCGGCGGCGGCGTCGACGATGGCGCGGCGGTCGTCGCCTTCACCGAAGACGTCGAGCTGCCAGCCGGGAAGCATGGCCATCGCGTTCACCAAGTCCGGCACGCGCTTGACCGGATCGAGCCGGCCGACGAACCCCACGCGCGGCGACGTCGTCTCGAATCGGCCACGCTGCAGCTTGACGAATTCTGCCAAGTCAATCGCGTTAGGGACGACGCGGATTTTCGCCGGCGGCACGTCGGCCCATTGCGTGCACACATCGGCCACGGACGCCGACGGCACCACCACCCGCTCCGCCGCCCGCGCCGCCAGGGCCTGTAGCGGCCAGTGCCAGGCCGGGTAGGCTTGCGTGGTCTGCACCGACTGAATGAACCGGACGCGGGGATTTCGCCGCGCCGCGATCGAGGCGACGACGTTGGCGTGCATCAGGAACGACATCACCACGTCGACCTTCGCCGCCATCCCAGCAAAACGCCGCGCGACCAACGGCAGTTGCAGCACTGACGACGCCCCCAGCGGCACGACGGGCACGCCGGCGGCGCGCAGCTCCCCGGCCACCGGGCCCCACGGCGCCAGGCACGCGACGCTCGTCTGCACCGACGCCGACCGAAGCCGGACGGCCAGCTCGCGCACCACGGTTGGCGTGCCGCCGATCTCGAGGTCGGTCAGGAAAAAAAGCACACGCACGGCGGGCGACCTTTCGGTTGTCGAAGCATCTGTCTTTCAGCCGACGGCCGGGGCCTGCGGCGCGATGATCGAAGCCGATTCTTCATCGAGTGAGAACGGCCGCACACGCATCGTGAAGTCGAAGTCGCTCGCCCGCAGCTCGTGCGGCGCCTGCACGCCGGGCCCGCAACTCCCCGTGCCGATTCCGTTGTGGGAGTGATCGAGGATGAGCGTCAGGTCGTGGTCTTTCATGTACGTCGCGTCGCTCCATTGCGTGTTGCGTGACGACGACGATCACGTTCTCTCCCGCGGGGACGTAAGGGGTGATGTCGAACTCGCTGGCCAACCGGCTGCCCTTCTATAACCCGGCCTCGACGCCGTTGACGTACGCCCCTTCGTCGCCGATGCCGACGGCAAATGCAGGGGCTGGGGAAGAGCCGGAAGGACCACGACCCGTTGAGGAACTTGATATTGTCGGATCCGCCGCGGTCGTAAGCACGGGCGGAGGCGGCGTCGGAAAAGGGGATAAAGCAATTTCGCGGCCGCAGGTGAGCGCGCCCGAAGAGCTTAGGATTTTCCCAGTCGTGCATGAGGCCCATAATTGTTTCGTGCCGGAGCGGCGGATTGTCGGGAAAGGGGCACCGCGTGCAAGGCAGGCTATTCGCCGCAGGCGGATGGCGGTTACAATCGCCATGCCATGACCGCGACCGCCGGTGAAGACGAACAACTCGCGCAGCTCCTGGGCGAGGCGTTGCGCCGCGGCCCGGGATCGCCGGAGTGGCATGACGCCCTGGCCCGGACACACGACGGGAGCGCCGAAGCCGCCGATGAAACTGCCGACGAAACCCAGCGCCTGCTCGCCGCCCGTGACCGGCTGGGCCGCGGCAAAGACTACCGCAGCGTGCGGGCGGGGCCCGCCTTTACCGAGGCCGTCTTCGCCAATCTCGACGCGCCCTCGGGCCGGCCCCGGTCGATGCTGTTGACGCTGATCGCCGCCGGGTGCGCCGCGGCGGTTATGGTGTCCGTGGCGATGATCCTGATCGTCACGTCCCGGGCTCGCACCACCACCGGCGATGAACTGGCCCGGCAGTTGTTCATCACGCCGCTGCACGCATACGCCTTCCTCCGTCCCGACGCCTCTACGCTGGCTCTCGATCCTTCATGGCACATCGACCGCGGATCGGGCCTTCGCCCCGCGGCGCCGGCCGAGGCGCAGCGGCTCGAGCTGCCGACCGCACTCGACCTCACGCGGCCGGTTTGTGTCGAATGCGTCGTCACCATCGCCCGGCCGGTCGACACTAAGTTTGCCCTCTCGGCGACCGGCGGCGGGAGCGGCGGGCCTCGCATCGAAATGGAGCTCAGCCGCAGCGCCGTGACCGCTTCGCACAACAACGACACCGTACGGGTGCGCCGCGAAATGCGGCCCGGGACGGCGGTGCTGCGCCTCAAGCTCGCGCGGGACCACGCGACCGCCGAGGTCGACGGCAAACCCGTCTGGGACGGGCCGATCGATTTCGGGGAGAGTGCCCGGCTGGCCATCGAGTTCCGGGGTGTCGGCCGCGAAACGGCGGCGCTGCGGCTCGAAGCCGTGCGCGTTCTCGGCACGGCCCCCGGCGGGGAGTCGCGGTGAGCGTCGAACCCGCCGGCGACGCCGATCTCGATCGCGCCATCGCGGTGCAAACCGCCTGCGCGCGGCTGCGCGCCGAGATCGGCAAGGTCATCGTCGGTCAGGCCGCGGTCGTTGACGAGTTGTTGATCGCGGTGCTCGCCCGCGGGCATTGCCTGATGCAGGGCGTGCCCGGCCTGGCGAAGACGCTGCTCGTCAGCACGCTCGCGGGCGCGATGGACCTGAAGTTCGCTCGTATCCAGTTCACGCCCGATCTGATGCCTTCGGACGTCACCGGCACGGACGTGCTGCAGCAGGACGAGCAGACCGGCCGGCGGAGTTTCGAGTTCGTCCCCGGTCCGGTCTTCACGAATCTTCTGCTCGCCGACGAGATCAACCGCGCCCCGCCGAAGACGCAGTCGGCATTACTGCAGGCGATGCAGGAGCGACAGGTCTCGGTCGGCGGGCAGGCGCTCGATCTTCCGGAGCCGTTTTTCACGCTCGCCACGCAGAACCCGATCGACCAGGAAGGCACCTACCCACTGCCGGAGGCGCAGCTCGATCGGTTCATGTTCATGATCCACGTCGGATACCCGCAGCGCGACGACGAACTGGAGATTTACAAACGCACGACGTCGGCCGCGGGCGGCGGGATCGAGCGCGTGATCGACGCGGCGGAGCTTTTGTCGCTGCAGGACGTCGTTCGCCGCGTCCCTGTCGGCGAGCCCGTGTATCGGTTCGTGCTGGACGTCGTGCGCGCCACTCGGCCGGGCGAGGCGGGTGCGAGCGACTTCGTGCGCGCCTGGCTGGAGTGGGGCGCGGGCCCGCGGGCGGGGCAGTTCATCCTGCTTGCCGCAAAGGCCCGCGCTCTCATGCACGGCCGATTGTTCGTCACCGTCGAAGACGCCATCGCCGTCGCGCCCGCCGTGCTGCGGCACCGGCTGCTGCCGACGTTTGCCGCCCAGGCCGAGGGCGTGACGGTCGAGCAGATCATCGCCAAAGTGCTCGCACTCGTGCCACGCGGCGGTGGCGATCGATTGCTGTAGTGGCGACGCCTGCGTCGCGTTCG
>DASVSS010000054.1:0-11864 GCA_036387945.1 Tepidisphaeraceae bacterium
GGAGCGGGAAACATCGTCGCAGAAAACGGTGCGTCATCGACCGGCGATTGTAGCGTCTCGCCTTGCCGGAATCACAAACCGCCGATCCTGCGTACAATGAGTAACGCGATGACGATCCGTTTCGCATGCACCTGCGGCCACCGCTTCGACCTCCCCGCCGATCAGGCCGGGGCGGAGTTGCAATGTCCTACTTGCTTTCGGCTGGTCGACGTACCGCGGCTCAACGAACTGGGCGCCTTCGAAGAAGACGGCACGCTGAAGATGGAAGGCGCCTGGACCGCGCCGCCGGCATTGGACGCCAAGGTGCGCGCGTTCACGCACCGCGAAGATTTACGCACCGACCTCGACACCTTTCTCGACATCGGCGTGCCCGCACCCGATCCCGCGCAGGCACGACCGCGCTACGACCCCGTCACTGGCGAGTTGCTGCGGCCGATCGGGCTCACAACCAACGACCAGCCGCCCGCGGCCGCGATCCCAGTCGCCAGACCGGTGCTGTCTTACGGCAGCGCCGCAGCGGAGACGGCGACAAACGACCTCAAATGGCGCAACTGGCCGTGGCAGCTTTTGCGCGCACGCAGCCTGCTTGCTATTAGTTTCATCATCACGGCCCACCTCGGGGCGAGCGTCTTCCTGCTCGTCCCGGCGGCGAACCTAATGCTGCTGCCGTTCGTCGCGCTGCTGGCAGCGGTGGTCATTGCCCACTACGGAAACGTCATCGACAGCGTCGGCGTGCAGAAGCACGACCACGTTCCCGTTCTGCTGCGCAGCGCGTCGTTCACCGATGACGTTTGGCTGCCTTTCATGGGCTTTCTTGGCGCGGTGCTCGTGAGCTTCGGCCCGCTCTTTCTGTACCGCACGCTTGTGCCCGAAGAATGGCGGGCCGCGCAGCCGTGGGCGGCGTATTCGTTGCTCGCCTTCGGGGCAGCAATCTTTCCGGCCGCCCTGTTGACGGCCGTCGCCAGCGGGGCCGTCGAGAATTTATTGCCGACGCGGGTCCTGACGGTGATTCGCGTAGCCCCCGTGCGCTATGTCCTGGCGCTGGCCGCGTTCCTAGTGGGCGTTTTGGCGTACGTCGTCTTCGTGCGCACGCTTTCTTTTTCGACGCCCGCCGTGCTCACGAGCGGCCTCGGTTTCTCGCCGGTGCTGGCGCTGGTGATGGTCGCCATCCAGGCCGTCTCGGCGACTGTGGCGACATACTGCATGCACCTATCGGCCGGGTGGCTGGCGCTGATCTATCGCTCGGACCACGAGCGATTCAGCTGGGTGCTGCAACGGCATACGCGGCGGCCGCGCGACGACACGCTCGCCCGCCTGCAGGAACTCCGCCGCAACGGCGACCCCCGCGTGCGGCGTGTCAAGTCGCGGACAGTAGACCGCCCCGCCGCCACGCCGGTGCTGCCCGTGCAGGCCGTCGAGGCGTTGCCGCCGCGCTCGACAAAGCCCACATTGGACTACCCGTCCTCCTCGTAACGCCCCGCCGCTTGCCGTGCCGCGGACCGGCCTAAAGGCGATCCTACGAATCCCGCGCGGCCGGCCGGCGGATGCCCTAAGATGCCAGCGTCATGCGTGTCGCACTCGCCCAAATCAATCCTACCGTCGGTGACCTGTCTCTCAACACGCGCCTCGTCAACGACGCCATCGCCGCCGCCAAGGCCGCGGGCGCGCACGTCGTGGTCTTCCCGGAACTGACGCTCACCGGATACCCGCCCCGCGACCTGCTGCTCAAGCCGCAGTTCGTGGACGACAACATCGCGGCCCTGGAAGCAATCGCCTCTAATGTCCGGGGAATCGACGCGATTGTCGGCTACGCCGACCGCAACGTCGGTCCCGTCGGCCGGGCGCTCTATAATGCTGCCGCCGTCCTGCGGGACGGCCGGATCGCGTCGCGGCATTTCAAGACGCTCCTGCCCACGTACGACGTGTTCGATGAAAGCCGCTACTTCGAGCCCGGCCCGATGGAGCAGCGCAACCAGATCGTCACAGTCAGCGGCGTGCCGGTCGGCCTTTCGATCTGCGAAGATTTGTGGAACGACGAGCGCCTCATCTCGCGCCGTCTTTACCACCAGAACCCCATCGCCGACCTCGGAGCCGCTGGGGCCAAGCTCATGATCAACTGCTCGGCGTCGCCGTTCGTCGCCGGCAAGCAGGAGTTCCGCAAAAAGCTGTTCGGCGAGCAGGCGAAGCAGTTCGCCACGCCACTGGTATACGTCAACCAGTACGGCGGCAATGACGAGCTCGTCTTCGACGGATGCTCGATGGTGTTCGGCGCCGACGGGCGCGTCATCGCCCAGGCAAAGGCGTTCGAGGAGGACTTGTTGCTCGTCGACCTCGACGAATCGGGGACCGGCCGCCGCGTGCCGGGCACGGGGGAAGAGCCCGGCGGGCAGCGGTCGGAACTGGAATCGATCCACAGCGCCCTCGTCCTGGGGCTGCGGGATTACGCGCGCAAATGCGGCTTCAAAAAGGTCGTGCTCGGCCTCAGCGGTGGGATCGATTCGGCGCTCGTTTGCGCGATCGCGGTCGCGGCGCTGGGGCCGGGCCAGGTGACCGGCGTCGCTATGCCGAGCCGTCACAGCTCGGGGCACTCCGTCGACGACGCCCGAGCGCTGGCCGAGAACTTGGGGATCGAGTTTCACGTCATCCCCATCGAGCCTGCCCACGCGGCGTTTGAGACAATGCTCGCCGGCCCGTTCGCAGGGCGCGGGCCGGATTTGACGGAAGAAAACATCCAGGCACGCCTGCGCGGCAACATCCTCATGGCGATGAGCAACAAGTTCGGAAGCCTGCTCCTGACCACCGGCAACAAAAGCGAAGTCGCCGTCGGCTACTGCACCCTCTACGGCGACATGTGCGGCGGACTGGCGATCATCAGCGACGTGCCGAAGACGACGGTGTGGGCGCTGAGCCGGTGGATCAACGAAAACGCGGGGCGTGACCTGATCCCGCGCAACAGCATCGAAAAGGCCCCCAGCGCCGAACTCGCCCCCGGCCAGTTCGATGCCAATTCGCTGCCGCCTTATGAGATTCTCGACGCGATCATTTTCAGGCTGATCGAAGAAGACAAAAGCGTGCGGCAGATCATCGCCGACGGATACGACCCGCAGACCGTCCTGCGGGTGACGAAGCTGATGGACCGCAGCGAATACAAGCGCCGACAAATGGCCCCGGGATTGAAGGTGACGAGTCGGGCATTCGGCTACGGACGGCGCGTGCCGGTGGCACAGAATTATCAGCAGCAATTACCGGCCTGAGCGAAGCCGTCATCGTGCTTCTGACGCGGTGCGACGGCTCTGTCACAGCAGCGGCTTGAGCGACGCGCGATGGCCATTAGCGGCAACGCGTGCGGACGACGATTCCAACCCGGCTGATGATCCTGACGTCGAGTCACTGGCGGTGGCACCGACCCAATGCGCCGACTCAATCAACGTCGCAAAAAGAGCACATACACCAGCACCGCGATGGCGTTCACCAGCGTCACAATCCCGACCTGACCCAGCACATCGCGCGTGGACGCCGGCAGGCGCGCGAACGGCGCATTGAGCAGGATCAGCGGCCAAAGTGCGACACCGGGCCTGCCCGATACGGCATTGGGAGAGGGGTCGCCGGCGAGCAGCGCTTTGACGTCTGCGTGCGAATCGTTGGCCGACAACGACGCGGGCTCGGTTTGCGTAGCGACGGTATTACCCGCTGCGTCCGATGCGCGGGATTCGTCTGGGGACGCCGAATCGAGTTCCAGAATGCCATTCGATTCCGGCGTCGGCTCATAGGTCGGCTGCGCCAGCGGCGATGCCTCGTCAGCGAGCGTGCCCGCCTCCGACGACTCAGCGTCCGCCATCGCGCGCTCAAAAACGTCCGCCAAGGTTGCACTCGCGGCCGGCTCGTGCGCTGGAGGTTGATCGAGAGGCTCGACCGTCTCGCCGGCGGGGAACGGCGCATCAACCACGAGGGAAGCGGCAGGCGGCGCGCCACGGTCTGCGTCGGCGATGAGTTGGTCGATCGCTTCGTCGGCCATCTGCGCGATCAGGTCGTCGGCGCTGGCGGCCTGCGCCGCAGGGGCGTCGGCGAGGGGATCGGGCAAATCTTTCACCGACTGCGACATGAACGTCCTATCGGCCCGCAGGGGCAGCAGGCCAAGAATAACTCCGCCCCGGCGTTGCCGAAAGGCGGCGAAGTCCGACAATTCCCGCGTGCGCCGGCTATTCGTCGACAATCTTCACGCCGGCCTCGTCGAACTCGATGACGCCCAGTCCCGCCACGCCAGGTCCGCTCTGCGGCTGGGGCCCGGCGACCGGATCGAACTCATCACGCCGTCCGGGCTTCTCGGCACTGGCGCGGTCGCCACGACAGAGCCGCGTGTTGTCGTCGAAGTCGATACGCTCGCCATGCCGACCACGACGCCGGCACTGCTCGTCGCGTCGGCGGTGCCCAAGGGCGACCGGGCGGACTGGCTCGTGGAAAAGCTCAGCGAGATCGGCGTCGTGGCATGGACGCCCTTGCGAACGGCGCGGTCGGTCGTCCACCCCGATGGCGATTCGAAATTCGACCGCTGGCGGCGCATCGCCATCGAGGCCGCCAAGCAGTCGAAGCGCGTGGGCGTGATGCGGATCGATCCGCTCCTGTCGCTCGACGACTTGCTCGCGCGATTGCCCGCCGGCGGCGTGGTTTGCCTGAGCACCGGCCCGGGGGCCACGCCTTTGGCAGACATCTCCGCAGGCGGCGGCCTGACGTTGCTGGTGGGGCCCGAGGGCGGCTGGACGGAAGAGGAGCTGGAGCGCATGGCCGCGTGCGGCTTGACCTGCGCCGCGTTGGGGCCGACGATCCTGCGCGTCGAAACCGCCGCCGTCGTTGCCGCCGGGATGATGGCGGCAATGACCAGGCCATGATCGTCGATCCGCCCATGCAGCCACACCCCCTTCCGCCCGATCCCCGTCGTCATGCCCGCCGCGCCGGGTGGCTGATGCTGGCGTTGGGGCTGGGCGCGCTGGCGATGGCGGCGGCGAGTTTCCTGCTGGCCGAGGCACTGCCTTCGATGCGCACGATGCCGGAGTTCCGCGAGATGTTCGAGAAGATGAGGGACTTCGAGGCCGGGGGCGTCGACCTGCAACGGCAGTTCTACGTCGGCGCCGCGATGCTGACCTTGTACGCCCTGGCCAGCATCGTGCTGGCGGTGATTGTCCGCCGGGCGACACGCGGGCCCGTCACAGCGGCGCTGGTGGTCACGGGCGTAACGCTCGGGATGCTCGCCCTGAACCTGATCGGCGGCATCATGGCCGGGAACGTCGCGGCACTGCTGATGGTCGCGGTCGTGACTGGTCTGCATGTCTTATTGATGAACTGGCTGCTCGCCGCCCGCCGAAGCGTGCCTTTGGTGGAGCGCGGGGCCCCGTCGACCTTCAGTGCAGCCGCCCACCTGCCGCCGGCCGCCGCGACGTCTACGGCCCCCATGGCCGGCTACTACGCCCAGCTTCCGCCGCCGCCCCGGCAACCCGATCCTCCGAGACAGTGAAACGCCGCGCCACGCGCGGACGGCTAATAAGGACGACAGAGACAAGATGCCAGCCTGACTCGTGACGGGTGCCGCTATTGCAGCGTGAGCGTCCGCGGGAAGAAGTTCTGCTTCATCGCCTTCTTGGCCAGCGCCAGGGTCTCCTCGGCGGCCGCATTAGCACGGGCCGTGCCGATACGGAGGGCGTCGATCACGTCGTCCGGCCGGTCTTCGAACTGTTTGCGCCGCTCACGGATCGGAGAGATCAACGCGTTCAACACCTCGATCAGCTTCCGCTTGATCGGCACGTCGCCGATCGTGCCGGCGGCGTAGCGGGCGCGGTGCTCGTCGATCCACGCCGCGTCCGGGTTGAACGTTTCATGAAAGGCCCATAACGGGTTCTTCGCAGGGTCGGTTTCGCCGGGCTCTTTTCCGGTGATGCGCTTGGGATCGGTATACATCCCCATGACTTTCTTGCTGACCGCGTCGGCGCTGTCGCTCAGGTAGATCGCGTTGCCGAGCGACTTGCTCATCTTCAGCAGCCGCCCCTCTGCGTCCGGGGCGCCGAGGCCCACCAGCCGCCGCACCCGGCCGAGCTTGGGCTCGATGATCGGAAAAAGGCCGCCCTGGGTAAGATGGTCTTTGTCTTCGGTGTGGGTGCTGACGCCGCTGTAAAGCTGGTTGAATTTGCGAGCCACTTCGCGCGTCAGCTCAAGGTGCGGGATCTGGTCTTCGCCCACCGGGACGATCGTCGGACGGAAGGCGAGGATGTCGGCGCACTGGCCGACTGCGTACAGCGGGAAGCCGAACGGGTACTTGTCGCCGAGGTCCTTGTCCTTGATCTCCTGCGTCAGCGTGGGATTGCGCATGACGCGGTTGAAGGGGATGAGCATCGAAAAGAAGAACGTCAGCTCGTCGATCGCCGGCACCTCGCTCTGGACGAACATCGTGGCGCGCTGCGGGTCGATGCCGCACGCGAGGTAGTCGGTGGCGATGTCGATCACGCTCTGCCGGATCTCGGCCGGGTGGGCGGCGCGGGTCGTAAAGGCGTGCTTGTTGGCGATGATGAAATAGCAGTCGTACTCGTCCTGCATCGCCACGCGGTTTTCGACGCTGCCGACGTAGTGGCCGAGGTGGAGTTTTCCGGTCGGCGTGTCGCCTGTGAGGATGCGGGGCTTGGGCATGAGGGCAATGTAACGTGAAGAGACGCTCCTGGCCCCTTCCCCCTCCGGGGAGGAACCGGAAAGGCACTTCATTGCAATGAGGCGTCGGCATCCGCCCCCTCCCTACCCCCCCCCGCGTACGGGGGAGGACACGCATCAACCCCTCGCCCGGCAATTCACGACGGCCGCAACTGGTTCGTGCGGTACGCTTCGATGAGGCGTTCAAGAATCCGCACATGGCTCGCCAGTTCGCGGCCACGTTCGGTGTCGGCCATGCGGCGCGGGAAGTTCCAGGTGCGGATGACTTCGACGCGCGGGACGATGTCCACGTTGTCGCGCACCGCCGCTTCGACGCTCTCGAAATGGTGGTGCAGGGCGAGCAGCGTGCGTTTGGCGTCGAGCACAAGCGTGTAGCCGTGGTCGCCATAGGCTTCGCTGAACGCCCCGTCGATGGTGATGGCCTTGCCGCTGCGCTTGAGGGGGCTTTCGCCGGTCTCGATTTTCACCGGAACGTGTCCGTTGACGATCAGGCCGTTGTCCGGGTCGACGCCGAACTCCCGCAGCACCTTTTCGCAAAAGGCCGCGTCGTGGATAAGGCTGAAATACGGGTCTTTTTCCTCGTGATGCGATTTCTTGTCGGCGATGAAGTCGCGTTCGAGCGTGGCGATCCGATCCTTGCCGAACAGCGGGCTTTTCGGCCCGCTCCACAGATACCAGAGCATGTCCAGGTCCGCCTGCTCGCGGCGGTCGAGGGCGCGGGCGACGTTCTTCTCGATCGCGTCGAACAGCGCCCGCCCCCGGAATTCGCCGCCGTCGATGGGCATCGAAAAAAACTCCCCGGTCGCGTCGCAGGGCACGCAGCCGTGGAAGATCAGGTGCCGGTCGCGCTGCAGGTACATACTGCCGTTGCCGACCATCCATTTCATGTGCGCCCACAGTTTCGCGCTGGCGAAGAAGGACTGCTTCAGGCGGGCGATGCAGACGGCTTCTTCGTCACTGAGCTTGTACGGGTCGGCCGGGTCGATCGTGGGAAGGTGCCTGTCGAGAAGGGGATAGACGTTGCCGTCGACTTCGATCGTGCCGGCCTTGTGGTCGATCTTGTGCAGCAGGCGGCGGTGTTCGAGGCCCCACTCGGGGTGGCGGGCGAGCATCTGCCCTTCGAGCTTGAACTGCATGATCGCCGCCGCCTTTTGCATCCGGGCGACGAGTTCCATCGGCCGCGTGCCCTCGGCCTTGGGATAGAAGCGCCTGGCCGGGTCGTCGGCGTAGGCGGTGCGGGCGAGGAACTCCAGCGGCGTGAGCGGGATGCTATACCCCTCGTCGATCTGCGCCAGCCGGCGGTAGCGCAGGGAGACGCGCAGCACGTTGCAGATAAGGGCCTCGCAGCCCAAGGCCGCACCGAGCCAGGCGGCATCATGGTTGCCCCAGATGAAGCTGACGTTCGGCTGCTGGCGAAGGTAATCCATCACGCGGTCGCCGCGCGGGCCACGGTCCCAGCAGTCGCCGCCGATGATGAGTTCATAAATCGCCAGGTTACGGATCAGCCGCCCGATGATGTGCACGAGGTGCAGTGCCCTGCCGTGGCGGACGAGTTGGTTGACGATCGCCTGCAGGAACGCTGGCCCGCGGTCGGTCGTGGGCTCATTGAGCAACTCGGTGAGCAGGTCGCGGTATTCGTCGGGGAAAAGCCGCATCGCCCGCTTCAGGCTGTACTTCGCGGCCAGCACGCGGACGAGCTCGATCTGCTGCGGGATCGTCGTCAGGCAGTAAGCGGTCACCCCGTCGGCGGTGCCGAGCGACGTTTCGAGGCGCTCGACGACTTCGGCGGGGTAAAAAATCAGCGTAATGAAATCCTGCAGCTGCTCGGGCGACATCCGGCCGGCAAAAACTTTCTCGATCAGCGGCCGCAGCGTGCCGCTGGCGTTGTTGATGACGTGGCGCAGTTTTTTGTCTTCGCCGTGGACGTCACTGATGACGTGGATCGTGCCCTTGGGCAGTGTCAGCACCGCCGACAGGCGGGCGATCTCGGACATGGCGGAGTCGATGTTCGGGAACGACTTGGCGAACGACCGCAGGAGCGTGAGCTCGTAATCCGAGGGCATCATGGGGCTCGGCCTTCTTGCAGAAATCGGACGGGATGCCGCGGAAGATACCGCCGCGGGCGGGCCGAACAAATAAGCCCCGCAAGGTGCGGGGCTTATTGCGACGAATTCGCCGCTAGCGAGGGCGACGGGGCTCGAACCCGCAACCTCCGGCTCGACAGGCCGGCGCTCTAACCAATTGAGCTACGCCCCCGTCGCTTAGGCATGGCCGTCGGCGAGGGGGTGCGAATGTAACGTCAGCCCGTTGAGAGTCAAGCTGACGCCAAGGCAGACGCCGCAGACGCCGTCCAAACCCGATTTCAAGGGCCACCTGCGCGACATCGCGTCGATTCCTCGAAATCAACATCGCACGCCACCCGCCCCCAGACCCCGTTAATCACGATATTCTCGGACGCTCGTAAAGCCTTACGGCATCGCAAGCTCCGACACGGCCCCCCGTTGGAATTCGACAAACCATCCACAAGCCGTCGTCGTACCTATAGTTAGAGTGATTCGCCGTCCCGGCATTTTGACTAAACGGCATGGGCATGACGACCGATACAACCAACATCGTCGTTGTTCGCAACGGAAAGGCGTGGCGTTGTCAGCCACGCGATTTGTACCGAGTCCGCCCGTCGTGGGAGCAGATCATGGCCCGCATCGCATTGATCACCGTTTGTCTGTTGTTGGTGGGCGTGTGGGTTCATCCCTACGTCAGTGGCGCTTTCGAGCGCCCGCCGGTCGTGGCCAAAGCGCCCGTGCCCGTCGACAGCGACGCAAGCCGCGCCGAGGCCTCGGTTGACGGCAGCCCGCTGAAGACGTTCAAAGGGCGCGAAGGTTTCTGGCGCGTCGCCAAGGCCGAGAACGGCGTGTGGTGGTTCGTCTCGCCCACCGGCGAGCGGCAGTTCCTCAACACCGTCACCACTGTGCAGCCCTTCCAGACCGGCCGCGACAAGGACGGCGTGCATTTCGTCAGCCGCGACTGGAACGGCAGCGTCTCAACGTACGACGGCGATCTTAAAGCCTGGGCCGAAAAGACAATGGCCCGCGTGCAGGGCGCGGGGTTCAAGGGCCTTGGCGCCTGGTCGCACCCGATCTTCCACGAAATGGACGTGCCGATCACCCGCGATCTGAACGTGTGGAAGCATTACAACGCCGACAACTACCGCCTCTACAGCGCCGACTGGGAAAGCTACGGCGATGCGCTGATGGCCAAGCTCGTCGGGCCGCTGGCGAACAACAAGAACCTCGTCGGTTACTTCATCGATAATGAGCTTGACTGGAGCGACGCGTCGGTCGGCCCGTGCATGCACTTCGACGGGCTGACGCCGGAAGACCCGAACAAGCGCGTCGTCATCCAAACCATCAAATCCATCTGGCCGACACTCGAGGCCTACAACGCGGCCTGGAACACCACGCTCAAGGACTTCGCCGAACTCGACACGCTCCCCAAGCTCAACCGCGAGCCGGCCGAAGCGTATGCGAAGCTGTTCGACGTGTGGCTCGACAAGCTGGCGACGCGCTACTACGAAGTCACCACGCGCCTGATCCGCAAGCACGACCCGAATCACCTTATCCTCGGCGTGCGCTTCGCGGGCTTCGCCCCGCCGGCGGTCGTGCGGGCGAGTGCGCCCTACACCGACGCGCAGTCGATCAACTATTACCCCGCCGACGGCAAGCTCGACCCGGACATGTTCGCCCAGACGTACGCCGCCTCGGACATGCCGATCATGATCACCGAGTACAGCTTTCACGCCCTCGACGGCCGCAGCGGCAACCGCAATACGTTCGGCTTCCAGGCCCAGGTGCCCGACCAGCAGGCCCGCGCCCAAGGCTACGCGGAGTTCACCAGCCGTTTGGCGAAGGTGCCGTACATCATCGGCGCCGACTGGTTCCAGTGGAGCGACGAGCCTGCCAGCGGTCGTAATGCCGACGGTGAAGACGTGAACTTCGGCATCGTCGACGTCGACGACCAGCCGTACGAAAAACTCATCGAGGCCGTCCAGCAGACCGGCCCGAAGCTCAACGGCCTGCACGCCGCCAGCCACGTCGCCAGCAGCGACGTGTGGCGCGAATCGTTCGCCACCAAGCCGGTCGCCCGCGTCCTCAAGCTCGACCGCCCGCCGCGCATCAATGGCAACCTGAGCGACTGGAGCGAGATGCAGCGCCTGCCGGGCGTGCGCACGACGCAGACCGTCGGCTACGACCGCAACCCCGCCCCGCAGCCGAACGTCTATCTCGGCTGGCGCGAAGAAGGCTTGTACCTGGCCTTCGAAGTCTTCGACGAAAGCATCCAGAGCGCCCCCGCCGACGGCCGTTGGTGGACGCGCGACCACGTCGAGTTCTGGATCAGCACTCGCCCGACCGGCAAGGACCAGCAGGTCTACGACGCCAACGCCCACCAGTTCTTCTTCGTCCCCAACGAGCGGCCGAGCGAAGGCGTGCTGGGCGTCGTCGGCCAATGGCACCGCCCCGGCGACGCCATCGCCGCGAATTTGATCCCCCACACCGAGATCATCCAGCAGGCGCGTGTGATGCCCGACCGGTACGTCACCGAGATGTTCATCCCGGCCCGGGCCCTGCACGGGTGGGACCCACACAACGCCCCTGAGATCGCGTTCAACCTTCACGCCCGCAACTTCGAGCTGGCAGCCGACTATTTCTGGTCGGCCCCGAAGGAGCTGTACACGCAGGCCCGGCCGAACACCTGGGGCACGCTCGTGCTCTCGAGCGGCCAGTTCGCCCTCGGCAACTAGGCGCCACCGCCAAACGAACCCAAATGCGCAATGCGTAGTCCTGCAACGGGCTACGCGCGCCTTTGGGTTCGTTTGTTCATTTTTCATCGGCAGCCTTCCTTTTCCCCCCGTGGTGGCACCAACACGTCCATCCCTGAATACAGGCCGCGCTGCGCGAAAAGGATCACGTTCGCGCAGCGCGCTCGCTGCCGAGACGGCAGGCGAGCACAAGATTATTTATTTTCGTGGGTGAGGGGGTTGCGCGCTGCGCGCACAAGAAACTACTGCGCCGGTAATTACCGTATTCGTGGGGTGGGCGTCCCGCCCGCCTGAATCCTTAAATCCATATATGCGCGATATGCGCTGGCGGGCGGGACGCCCACCCCACGCCGCACCC
>DASVSS010000055.1:0-12052 GCA_036387945.1 Tepidisphaeraceae bacterium
GACCAGCAGCCGCCGGCCGAGGCGTCGGTGCCCCATCGCGTGCTCGACCTGCTCGATGAGACGGCCCTGCGGGCGGCCCTGGCCGACGCCGGGGCGGAGGCGGTTTGCCACCTCGGCGAGATCCCCAACGTCAACCGCGCGCCCACGCCGCGGGCGGCGTACGTCATCAACACGCAGATCGGCTCGCTCGTGATGGAAGCCGCGATCGACGCCGGGGCCAAGCACGTCATCTACACCAGCTCGTGCCAGGTGTACGGCTTCTGGGGCGGCGAACAGTGGCCGATCACGCCCGCAAAGCTGCCGTTGACCGAAGACGAGCCCCTGCAGCCGCAGAACGCTTACGGCCTGTCGAAAGTCGCCAACGAGATGTACGGCCAGCAGCTCGCGGCGCGGCGGCAGGTGTCGGTGACGGCGTTCCGCTTTCCGGCGGTGTTGTCGGAAAAGCAGTTCGGGCACTGGCTCGATCACCGGCTCGCCCACGGCCTTAAACCCATTGAGCGTAGCGACATGGGCACGCTCGTCCACGTCGATGACGCCGCGGAGGCGTACCGCTTGGCGCTGGAAGCGCGGCCGCCGGGGTTCGAGGCGTTTCATTTCGTTGATGCCGAGATTCTGTGTTCGCGTCCGGCCCGGGAGATGTTCTTGGAACTGTACCCCGCCGCGCCCCTGCCCCAGGACTGGCCCCCCGCCGCCGCCCCGGTGAGCCTCGAAAAAGCCCACCGCCTGCTCGGCTGGCGGCCGAAGCACAGCATGCGGCAGCGGTACCTCGCGGCGACGCAAGACCGTGTGGCGGCTGCGGGCTGAACCGCCCGCTCCCGGTCCCTCCCCCGCGGGTAGGTGCTGGGGCCGCCAGTCGCCACAATGCAACAAAGCGCCAAAAATCTGGTTCCTCCCCTGCGGGGGAGGTTAGGTGGGGGCGGGCGGCCGCCTCATCGCAACAAAGCGCAATCACGCTCCGGCCCTCTCCCTACCCTCTCCCGGAGTACCGGGCGAGAGGTTTGCCTCTCTTGCATCATCGAGCCGCTGTTGCAGGTCAGAGGCCGCCCCCACCTGGCCTCCCTCGGAGGGGGAGGGACCGGGCGATCGGTCTGACGACGCATACGCTTCTGCGTCAATGCGCCCACGGCCCTGCGGTCGCCGGGCGTCCCGGCGGCCTTTTCGTCCCGCAGGGCCGTAGGCGTCTCGAAAATCGTTGCGAGATCGCCCGCAAATTGGTCTCATTCCTATCCCCGTCCGCAACATTCGTGAAATCGGCGCGTATTGACGATGAGGACTTCCGACATGCACACGCTTCGCACCCGCAAAATCGCCGGCTTTACGCTCATCGAGCTGCTCGTGGTCATTGGGATCATTGCCCTTCTGATCGCGATTATCCTGCCCTCGCTTCGTAAGGCCAAGCTGCAGGCGCAGTCGGTGGCGTGCAAGTCGAACCTGCAGAACCTGTTCCGCTACATGCTCGATTACGCCAACTACAACAAGGGGTACATGTTCCCCGTGCGCGGCGACAACGCCGCGACCGGCAACCCCGAAACGCTCGGCACGAACTACCCGCCGCACCTGCGCTGGCCGGCGGTGCTGTTCGGTCTGCGCGTGAAAGACCCTGTTCCTGCCTGGTACACCGGCAACGAACCCGCCGACATCGCCGCCTATCGCTCGGCCCAGAGCGGCATTGGCGCCTCGCCCGACGCGGTGCTGGCCTTCATGGCGACCTACGACGCCACGCCGTTCACCCCGCCGGTGCTGCGCTGCCCGAACGACATCGACCCGTACGACGCCCACAGCTACGTCGTCAATCACCATCTCGTGCAGCAGGAAAACCCGGTCCGCTACGCCAACGGCGACACCGCCGGCCGGCCGCGTAGCGACATCATCGTCGCCGGGGAGAAGCGCACACAGGTGCGCGATTACCACATGGAGCGCGGCGCGTACGGCACGGCCACGCCCGACCCGATCACCGGCCGCACCTACGCCAGCGATTTCGACCGCGTCGTTGAGCCGTTCCGCCATGGCCTGAGCTACGGCAGCAACTACCTGTTCCTCGACGGCCACGTCGACACGAAGCTGCCGGCGACGGCGCTGGATTCGATCGACCCCTGGGCCGTCGCTGCCCCGACGCCGCAGACGCCGACGGTGGATTGAGTCGGTCAAGCAGGGTCCGAGGCGGCAGCGAACCCCGGATTCAACCCCGTGGGATTGAAGCCGCGGAATTGAAACCGCGGGATTAAATCCGGGCAATCAACGGCCGGGCGTCTCGGCGGGCCTGGCCGCTCGCCTGGCTTCGTTGCATTCGGAGTGTTTTCAAGGCACCGTGACCGCATGTCCAACGTCCCTGCACCGCCTTCGATCGACCCGGCCGCCGGGCTGGATTTTTCCAAGCCCGCCGCGCGACGCGGCAGGAAGCTGCCGCCGGCGCTGGTCGCGGTCGTGCTGGCGATCGTGCTGGCCGGCGGTGGGTACGCCGTCTACGCCGCGGTGTACGCGGTGCGCGGTTACGACTTATCAAAGTACGAAGACAACGACGGCCCCGGCGCGAATCTGCGCGAGCGCCTGTTCGCCGCCACGCGCGGCGAAGTGCCCGGCGCCGCGGTCGTGCGCCGCGCCGGCGGCGGCGGCGACGTGCGTCTGCCGGCCGCCCGCATCCGCTTCCGCAAGACCGGCGGCGCGATCGTGATCGATTCGGGCTATTACGACATGCGGTTCGTCGCCCCCGCCGACTACGACGCTTACCTCGCCCGCGCCGCGGCCCTGGGCGACGAGAAGACCGCCCTCACGCCCGAGCAGCGCGAGAAGCTGCGGCTCATCACCTTCACCTCCGCGTGCGTGCGCAGCGAAGAAGACAAAAAGACACTGACCGCTCTATGGGAAAAATACGAAGCCGCCCCCGCCGACGCCCAGCCGGCGATTGCCGAGGAGCTTAAGAAAGTGACCGCCCGCGTCGCGGTCGCCTCCATGCCCCTCGCCGCCGCCGACTACGCCGCCGCGGCGAAGCAAGTCCGTGCGATATTGACCGAAGAGCAAATCCGCGTGCTGCGCTTCCAGAACCGCTAACGCCCCGCCCGCCCGGCCGCTGATCCTCGCTCCCAACCAAGCCCTCCGGTCCCTCCCCTGCGGGGGAGGTTAGGTGGGGGCGGTCGCCTGATCGCAGTCAAGCGCCTCCACGCTCGGCCCTCTCCCTACCCTCTCCCGGGGTACCGGGCGAGGGGTTTGCTTCTCTGGCATCATCGGGCCGTTATTGCAGGTCAGGAGTGGCCCCCACCTAACCTCCCCCGGAGGGGGAGAAACGGGATGGGCGGATTGCGGCGGCGCCGACAATCCGGACAAAACCCGAAACTTTCGCGCGCGCCGCGCGTCGAATCGTCGTCCAAGTACCGGCAGGAGAATGCCCGTTTGCCCGCGCCCGACGACGACCTTATCCGACTCAGCCAGTCCGGCCATCGGCCGGCCTTTGAAATGCTCGTCGAGCGCACCGCCCAGCTCGTGTGGTCGCACCTGTTGCTGCAGGCCCGCGACCGGGCGCTATGCGAGGACCTGACGCAGGAGACGTACCTCAAGGCCTGGCGCGGGATCAACCAGCTCGACGCGCCGGAGAACTTCCGCCGCTGGCTGCTGACGATCGCCGACAACGTGCGCATCGACGCGCACAAGAAATCCGCGGCCAAGAAGCGCGGCCCGCGGGCGGCCGGACTTATCGCCGAAGCCGTCAGCGCCGAGGCCTCGCCAGACGAGCGCGCCGAAGCGGGCGAGTTACGCGGCCGCGCACTCGACGCACTGGCGGCGCTGCCGAGCCCGCATCAGCAGGCCATCGCCCTTCGCTACCTCGGCGGCGCCGAAGCACCGGAGATCGAGCGGCAACTCGGCGTCACCAACGGCGCACTCCGCGGCCTGCTGCACCGCGGACTGGAAATGCTGCGGGAGAAACTCAAGGACGAATTGAAAGACGATCAGTGATCGAAGTGGCGCTGGCGTCGCGCCCGCGGTTGCCGCGAAGCGGCAAGCTTCCGGCTTCGCCGAAACGTGGGCGAGACGCCCACGCCACCCTTTTTAGACACGGTGCCCTATGACGACCGACTTCCCCGAAGATCTCCGCTCCCTCGACGCCCGGCTCGCACAAACCTTCGCCGCCGACGCTCCGCCGCCCGACCTTGCCGCGCGCGTCCAAAAATCCCTGCGCGCCCAAAGCCGCTTGCGGCTGAGCCCCGGCGCGCTGCGCCCCGTCCTCAAGCCCGCCGCGGCCGCGGCCGCCGTCGCGCTGCTTGCCGCCGCGGGGTACGTCGCGGAATCGCGGATCAATCCGCGCCCCGCCCAATACGCCACGGGTGACGTCGTTGCCTCTTTGTCTGCGCCGCGCAGCTTGGCCTTCAAGGGCCAGGGTGATGTGGCCGCCGATGCGGACGGCGACGGGCAAATATCCATGTACTTCAACGACAGCATGATTGAAAAAGCCCGGAACGAAGCGGCCGCTTCCAGCCCCGCCCCGGCCGCCCGGCCGGCGGAGGGGAAACTGGGCGAAGAGTCGTCGCTGCGCCGCTCGACGGCTCTGGCATTCGACGCACCGACGGACAAGCTGAAGAACGCCCCGAGCCGGCAGCTCTGGGCGGACGATGCCGATGTGTCGCGAGATCGGGAAGGCGGAGATAAGAAACAGAACGCCAAAAAAGAATCGGCCGCACGATTCCAGCCGGCATCGGTCGCGCGATCGAGTGGCGAACGCAGCAAGTTTGCCGACGGCCACGTGAACTTAGAATTGTCTGACGCGGGTCCCGGCGGCGCCTTCGGCGGCGGCGGCGGTGGCGGCGGTGGCATGAACGGCGGGCGGTTTGCAGCGGCGCTGCAGGATGCGAAAGACGCCCCAGCCGCGGCCGCTCCCGCTGGCGCCGCTGATGCGCCTGTCGCGCCCGCGTTGCCCGTCGGTGCGGCGCCGGTCGCGCCGCCGCCGGCGGTAGAGCCGGTGGTCTTTACGCGCCGCGTCATTCGCAGCGGCACGGTCGCGTTCCAGGTCGATTCGTTCGACTCGGCGCTGCTGACGGTCACCAAGCTCGTGCTCGAAGACGGAGGCTTCGTCGCCGGCACCGAGTCGGCCAAGCTGCCCAACGGCAAGACGCGCGGCGTCGTCACCGTGCGCCTGCCGCCCGACCGGCTCGACGCACTCGTGCTCAAGCTGCGCGGCCTCGGCGATCTCAAAAGCCAGCAGATCACCTCGCAGGACGTGAGCAAGGCCTACGCCGACAACGACAGCGCCCTGCGCGCCGCCCGCGCGATGGAAGAGCGCTTGCTCGAGATCATCAAGACCAGCAAAGGCGCGATCAAGGATTTGCTGGCGGCGGAAAAAGAGCTCGGCGTGTGGCGCGGGAAGATCGAAGAAGCCGAAGGGCAGAAGCGCTACTACGACAACCTCATCGGCCTGAGCACGCTGGCGATCGCGCTGGAAGAGCGCGACATCAAGGCCGCCGCCGGCAGCATCGAAAGCGAGACCGTCGACGCCGGCGTGGAGACCCCGGAAGTGGAGTGGGCGCGCGGGCAGCTGCTCGAAGCGATCGAATCCGCAAAGGGCCGCGTCGTGGCCAGCGACCTGAAAAAACTCGACGCCGGGCAGCTCGCGGCCAACGTGACCGCCGAAGTGCCGCCCGAGGCCGCCGGGGCGATCATCGACCGCTTGCGGCAATTCGGCAGCGTGGCGCGGCTCGACGCGCAGCGCAAGACCACCGCCGTCGACGGCACGTCGCCCCCCACGCCCGGGGCCCAGGTGACCAAGCGCCCGACGACGCTGCGCGTGAGCCTGTACAACCTCGCCAACGTCGCCCCGCGCCTGACGCAGACGACCACGCTTGCCGCCGCCGACGTCGAGAAGGCCTACGCCGGCCTGCTCGTGGGCGTTGAGCAGGCGGGCGGGCGCGTGGTGCGCAGCGGACTGACGCGCCCGCAGCCGGACACGACCAACGCCACGCTCGAGCTCGAAGCCCCCAGCGGCAAGGCCGCCGCCGTGGCGGCGCTGCTGGCGGGATCGGGCGAGACGATGAGCCTGCAACTGACCGAAAACCCCGACACCGCCAACGTCACCACGGCCAAGCAGGGGTTTGTCGTGCGGCTCGTCGCCGCCGCCGGCGTGGCGCCGCGCGAGACGACGACCCTGCAACTCGCCGCCGCCGACGTGTCGGGGGCGCGCGACGCGCTGTCGAGGCTGGTCGAGCAGGCCGGCGGCCGGATGCTCGCCACCGGGCTGCAGCAGAGCGACGCCAATCGCACGTCCGCCGACCTGACGTTCGACGTGCCGCGCGCCGCCGAGGCGGAATTGAAAAAGATGCTCGCCGCCACCGGTGATTTCGTCAGCCGGCAGGTGTCGCGCAGCAGCGACACGCAGCAGACGCTCGACAGCAAGCTGCGCTACGTCGTCACCCTGCTGCCGGCCGGCAACCTGCCTCCGAAGATGACGACGACGGCGACCGTGCTGCTGGCGGCGCCCGAGCGCGACGCGGTAACGATCGCCGACGCCGCCACGCGCGCCGGCGGCCGCGTGCTCGACCGGCAGGTGAACCGTGCCGCCGGCGGCCGGCAGTCGGCGAGGCTGGCCCTGGACGTGCCGCGCGATAAGGCCGAGACGATCCTCGCCGCCCTGCGCGACGCCGGCGACGTCAACGCCCTCTCCACTTCCACCAGCGCGCAGGCCCCCGACGGCCCGCTCGCCCGCGCCCGCTTCGACATCACCTTCGCCGAGCCCACCGGCATCAGCCCCACCGACGCCGGCGTGTGGTCTAGCGTGCGCAACGGCATCACCACCAGCCTGCGCGGCCTGGCGTGGAGTCTGCAACTGATCATCATCGGCGTCTGCCTCGTGCTGCCTTGGGCGTTGCTGCTGTGGCTGGGGACGAAGCTCTACCGCCGCGTGCGGGCGAAGGCTGCATAGGCTTCGGGCCGGGGCGGATTGCTGGCGGCCGCCGCGCCGCGACGAAGCGCCAATCGGGTTCCTCCCCCTCCGCGGGGAGGCCAGGTGCGGGCGGTTAAGGACATGCAATAACGGCTCACTGCCGCCAGAGAAACAAACCCCTCTCCCCTCGAGGGAGAGGGTAGGGTGAGGGGGGCGGACGCCTACACGCGACGAATCGCCGAGTTGCGCATTGGGCGAATACTTTGCGTATCGGCGTCCGCCCCCCTCCCCTAGCCCCTCCCTCGAGGGGAGGGGGACCGGACGGACGTCGGCACCCTTTCGCGTGAAGGCGTCCGCACGCCCCCGTCTATGGTCTGTTATGCACTTTAGGGCGCGAAACAGGGCTCGGGTGCCACGGTCTGGTACCCCAGGCCGTGGTGCCTGTTCTGACGCCGGCACGTTCGTGAGGGCACCACGGCCTGGCGTACCAGACCGTGGCACCCAGAGCAGCCGATTGCGGCACACCGGCTCCTCTGAAAGTGCATAACACGCTCTAATATCCCCGGAGGGGGAGGAACCGGAGAGGCGGTTCATCGCGCTTCGGCGTCCGCGTGTTACGCGACGCGTAGCAGCAGCGTCGCGATGCTCGTCGCGCCGTCCTTGTCGGTCGTCGTGACGGTGATCGTGTATTGCCCCGCCTTTCTGTAGCGGTACTTCGTCAACACGTCGGCGCCGTTCTGGCCGCCGGTCAGGGTGACCGGGCGGGTGCCGTCGCCGAAGTTGACTTGGTAACGGAAGCCCGCGGCGAGGTCGGTCGGGGCGTCCTGAGTTGCGAAGACGAGCGTGTAATCCTTGTTCCGCTGCGCCGTGTTGGGCGACTTGATCACGGTCGTGGGGCTGGCGTTGGCGAACTGCAGCGTCGTCACGTAATCGCGGAATGCCCCGTCCTTGTCGATGACGCGACCGCGGACGGTGCGAGAGCCCTGGTCCGGCAGGCTGAGGTTTACGAACGGGTTGGTGGTTGCGGCGATGTCGCCGCTGTCGGTGAAATCGCCGTCGTTGTTGAGGTCGTAGGCGAAAGTGTGCGTGTCGGCGCTGGCGTCGATGATGTTCGTGAACGTGGCGCGGCCGATCGTTCCTTCGGCGAAGGGCCCGGCGTTGGCGAAGGTGGCGGCGGGCGCGGCGTTGCTCACGCTGAGCGCCGCGGTCGCCGTCGTCGAGGCCGCGCCGTCTTTGTCGGTGACGACGAGCGTGAGGACGTACTGTCCCTGGTCGTCGGGGATGAAATCGAAACGGTCCGTGCCGCCACTGGCGTACGCGACGCCGTCGCGCGTGACCGTCCATGCGTAGGTGAACCCGGCGGCGGTGTCGGCCGGGGCGTCGGTGACGAGCGCGTCCGCGGTGATCGTCTGCCCTTCGACCGCGCCCGCCGGCAGGCCGGTGATCGACGCCGCCGGGGCGGTGTTGGCGACGGTCACCGTCGCCGTGGCCGGGGCCGAGACGCCGTTGTCGCGGTCGGTCGCGGTGAGGGTGACGACGTAATCGCCGTTGTCGGCAGGGACGAACACGACGTCCGCGCCCTCGCCCGTGGCGATGGTCACGCCGTCGCGCGTGACGGTCCACCCGTACGCAAAGCCCGCGGCGGTGTCGCCGGCGCTGGGGTCGGTGGCGCCGCCGACGAATTGCACGGCCGCGCCTTCGACCGGCGCAGTGGTGGCCGGCGTCAGCGCCGCCGTCGGGGCGACGTTGGCCACGCTGACCAGGCTCGTCGCCGAGCCGACCGCGCCATAGGCGTCGGTGACGCTCACGCTCAGCGTGTAAGCGCCGCTCTCGGCGTAGGTGTGCGAGCGTGCCGCGAGGTCGCCAGCGGCGCTTTGCGTGAATCGCTCGCTCGTACCGTCGCCGTAATCGACGGTGACCTGCCACGGCCCGTCATGGGCGAAATCCGAGAACGCGCCGATCTGCAGCGTCGCCGCCGCGGCTTCGTCCGCTGCCTGATCAGCCGGCAGGTTCGTCAGCCTCGGGGCGGCGGTGTTGGCGACGCCGAGGTCGTTATTGGTGGAGATTTCGCCCGACGCCAGGGCCTTCGTGAACGACCCGCCGGCCGTCGGCGCGACGCCGGACGGCGCGGTGACGTAGAAGGTGTAAGTGCCCGCGCCGGCGGGCAGGTTGGCGATCGAGTAGTTGCCGGCCGAGCTGGTCGTGGCCGCCGGCTCTACGCTGTCGCGCACGCCGTCGGCGTCGAGGTCGGCCCAGACGGTCGCGCCGCCTTGGCCGGAGGTTTCTGCGGGATCGCGTGTGCCGTCGCGGTCACGGTCGATGAAGACACGGCCGGTGACCAGCGGGCGGGCCGTGAAGGCGAAATCCTGCCGCTGGAACGAAGTCGTATTGAAGTCGAGCGTGATGTCGGTGCGCAGCGACCTGTGCCCGGCGGGCGGCAGCGTGCGGATCGTGGCGCGCTGGCCGACGGTGATGCCGAACTGGTAACGGCCGGTGGAATCGGTGACGTCGCCGGTTTCGCTGGCGTCGAAGAGGCTGTTGTTGTTGCGATCCCAGTAGAACGTCGCGCCCGCGAGCGCGGTTTCGCCGGTGTCGGGCAGGCCGTTGCCGTTGACGTCGTTGACCGCGTACCCGCCGATCAGCGCCGCCTGCGTGGGGCCGAAGTTAATGCCCGCCATTGTGTTGTTGCCGCTGGTGATCACGTTGGAACCCGACGCCGCCGCCTGTTGCCAGCCGGACTGGGCGACCGGCACGATGTCGTACGAACCGTCATTCAGGTTGCCGAATGCGTACGCCCCGTCGGCCGTGGTGACGGCGCTGCGGCTGCGGCCGTCGGAGCCGCGGGTCAGGCTGATCGTCCAGCCGCCGAGCCCCGTTTCGCCGCTGTCGCGCTGGCCGTTGCCGTTGACGTCGTTGTACACGACGCCGCTGATGACGCCCGTGCCGGCGCGGGTGACGGATTCCACGCGGCTGACGGTGTCATTCGCGTCGGCGGTGGCGGTGTCAATCTCGCTGGTCGTGAAGCCGCCGCCGTCGACGGAATCGATCACGTCGTTGTCGGTGAGGAACGAATCGGCGCCGGTCCCGCCGAGGAGCGTCGAACCGCGGGTGGCCTGGCGGGCATTGAACGCGTCGGCGCCCGTCCCGCTGTCGACGTACAAGGCCGCGCCGACGTTGGCGCCGATCGTGATCGAATCGTCGCCGCCGGCAGTGAGGACGGTGAGGCTTTGCAGGTCAAAGTAGTCGAGGACGGGCGCGCCGCCGCGGCTGACGTACCGCTCGACGAGGTTGACGGCGTCGGCGGCGTCGGTGAAGCGGAGGGTGGCGGCGTTGTTGCCGCCGCCGCCGTTGACGCTCAGCGGCACGCCGAGGTCGCCGGCGAGGTCGAGCACGTCGTCGCCGCCGGCGAGCGCGGCGGTGACGTGCGTCACGCCGCCGTAGCGGTACGTCGCCCCGTGCTGCTGCACGACGATCTGGCCGTTGGCGGCATCTCGGAGGACGCGGACGTAATCGACCGCGTCGTCGCCGGTGATGCGCAGCGTGCCGCTGTCCAGCACCGGCCCGGTCGGAATGGGATCAGGGACGGCGGACCACAATTCGGTGCCCGTCGTCGGTTCAGTCGCGCCCAGCAGCAGGCGTCCGCCGATCACCCCGAGGGCGAACGGCTGGCTGCTGGCGGCGCCGGCGGCGATGTCGTCGGTGAGGAACGTGCCGCTTCGCGTGCCGTCGGTCTGGTAAAGCTCGCTGCCGGTGAAGCTGTCGGAGACGCGGAAAAGCAGTTGCCCGTCGATCTGCCCGAGGATCACCGGCAGGATGCCGCTGCCGAAGCCGACCGAAATCTCACTGATCGCGGCGGCGTTGCCGGCGGCGTCGACTTTGAACAGCTCGGGGCCGGTCGACGGCGTGCTGGCGGTGAAGACGAGTTCGCCGTTGAAATCCGTCAGGCTCGACAGCCCCGTGCCGGTCGAGCCGGGACTCAGATCGGCCACCTGCACCGGAGTAGCGGCCGCGGCGTCGAGTGCCCACAGTTCGGCGCCCGCCGCGGAGGTGGCGCCAAAATAAAGCTTCGAGCCCACGACCGTCAGCACGCTCGGCGACGCGCTGGCGGCACCGGGGTTGATATCGGCGACGAGCGATGTCGTCGTGCCGTCGGTCGACCACAACTCGGTCCCGACGCCGCCGGTGTCGTTGTCGGCCGCGGTGAAGTACAGGCGGTCGTTGAAGACCGTCAGCAGGTCGGGCGACGATCCTTTCCCCGCCTCGCCGATGTCGGTGAGGCGCTTCGTGCCGTCGGCGGTGCCGTCGCTGGCCCACAGTTCCGAGCCGTTGGCGGCGTCGCCGGCGGCGAAATACAGCTTGTTGCCGAAGACCGCGGTGTTGGCGCCGGTGCGGCCGGCGGTGGTGTCGGTGAAGGCTCGGACGAGTTCTGCGCCGTCGTTGGCGGCGTTCGTGCGGTACAGCCCGGTGCCCGCGGAGCCGCCCGCGAAGAAGAGCAGCCGGCCGTCGACGACGCCAAGCGCGCGGGGGCTCGACGAATTGACGCCGGCGTTCAAGTCCGTGACGACGCGCGTGCCGGCGGCGGTGCCGTCGGTCACCCAGAGCTCGCGCCCGTGTTCGGCGGTGGCGGCGGAAAAGTAGACGACGTCGCCGGCGGCGAAGAAGCCGCTCGGGAAGGACGATGCCGTCGCCGTGCCGCTGGCGGTGAGGTTGAGGTCCTTAACGCGATACGTGCCGGCCCCGGTGCCGTCGGTGCGCCACAGTTCCGTGCCCGTGGTGTTGTCGGTGCCCCCGAAGACGACGGCGTCGCCGACGGGCGCGCTGAGTCGCGTGACCGACCCGCCGGCGGAATTCGGCGACAGGCCCGACCCCGCCGGGTTCATGTCCCTAACGAGCGTCGCCGACAAAAGCCGGCGGTCTTCCAACGCCTCGAACCGACACGCCGCCACCGCGCGCTTGACGCTGCTGTTGACCGTTCGCATTTTCTTCCTCTCCGAGTCCGCTGAGAACCGATTTGAACGTCCGCGACGTGATCGTTTGCGCCGGAATCTTAAAGCCGTGCCGGTAGCGGTACAACCACAAAGTTCCACGATCCACGGCAGCAACCGGGCACGGCAACGACATCCTTGATGCATATTCCCGTCTGACGACTGGTGGGGCGAGGCTCCTGCCGAGCCGCAAGCGTAGAGGCGT
>DASVSS010000056.1:0-4838 GCA_036387945.1 Tepidisphaeraceae bacterium
GCCTCGACTTCATCACGATGGGCGGCAACACCACTGCCAGCTACTCGTCCAAGAGCGGGTCGGCCGTCACGTCCAATTACGGCAACATCGCCAGCAACGGGAACATCACGCTGAGCGGGTCGTCCTACATCAACGGGAACGCCCTCCCCGGCGTGGGCGGGAGCGTAAACAGCCCGTCGAAGGTAGGCGGGTCGGTCACGCCGCTGAAGGAAGCGTTGGTGTTCCCCGCCCTGCCCGTCGGATCGCCCACGAACTTCGCCAGCGTCAACGACAACGATAACTTCAACACCTACAACGGCATCCGCACCGGCCCGCCGAGCACCCCGAACTTCGGTTTGAGCGGGTCCAACAGCTACACGCTGCCGGGCGGCACGTACTTCGCGAATAACTTCTCGGTGGGCAGTTCGGTGAGCCTCTCGTTCACCGGGCCGACGACGATTTACTGTTTCGGCAACTTCACCATGAGCGGGCACACGGTCACCAGCAGCAGCCTGCCGCAGAACCTGACGGTGGTGATGGTCTACCAGAACGGCCAACCGCCGGGGACCGTGACGATCGGCAGCTCCTCGGCCCTGTACGGCACCGTCTACGCGCCCTACAGCGCGGTGACCCTCAGCGGCACTGGCGACATCTACGGCAGCGTGCTGGGCAAGAGCATCACGATGTCCGGCTCGTCCCGCATCGTCTACGACCGGGCCCTGAGCGCCACGGGGCCGGCCATGACACTCGTGCGATGACCGGCGACAGCGCCGCCTTCATACCCTCAGACATTCCACGGAGATCGAAAAATTGAATGGCCGGCCAGCGGCGACCGCGGTCATGTCTAACGATCGGCGAGGGGGCCGGACAGCAGCTGGCCGATGGAGGCATTGAACTTCGGCATGTCGATCGGCTTCAGGAAGTGGTGGTCGAACCCGGCCCGCCGACAACGCTTGACGTCGTCCTCCATCCCGTTGCCGGTCAGGGCCACGCCGCCCAGGCCGTGATCGGAACGCAGCGTGGTCATCAGTTCGCAGCCGTCGCCGTCGGGCAGCCCGACGTCGACGATCGCGAGCAGAGTCTTGCGATTTAACGCACAAAAATTTCCGCATTCTCCGACCCTCCTATTCACGTCGCACGTAATGCTGAAAACGGCGCAGCCCGCGGCGTCGGTCCCCTTTTTTACAACCCATACGAACTGTTGCCGGCCTGCCTCGGGTGGCAAACTGGAGGTCTCTTGAGCAGCATCGGCCCGGTCGGTTTTCGGCGTTTCCAAAATGATGCGACGAACGCGGTCGAGACGCTCGAGTCTCGCCGGCTCTTGTCGGCCGGCGTGCCACAGGCGGTGGTGGACGGTGGCTACGAACCCGTCCAGTGGCAGGGCCAGCAGGTGTTCGCCAAGCCGGGGCAATGGGTGCTGAAGCTCGACGACGTGAACGGCAGGCCCGACCGGCAGCTGAACGCGACGAACGAACTGCTCCGCGGCCTCGGCCAAGATCTCAAGGCCGACCGCCACCTCGGCGAGGACGGGCTGGTCCTGCTCCGCGCCCCGAAGGCGATGGGGGCCGAGAAGCTCACGGGTACGCTCAAGAAGCTCGCCCGCTTCAGCTACCTCGAACCGGATTTCGCCCTCTGGTCGGCCGCGACCGTGTCGAATGACACCTACGCCAGCAACCTGTGGGGCCTGCACAACACCGGACAATCCGGCGGCACGCCGGACGCGGATATCGACGCCCCCGAGGCCTGGGACCTGGCCCGCGGCGACGGCAGCGTCGTCGTCGGCGTGATCGACAGCGGCGTCGACTACAGCCACCCCGATCTCCAGGCCAATGTCTGGATCAACCGCGGCGAGATCGCCGGCAATGGCCTCGACGACGACGGCAACGGCTACCGGGACGATGTCCGCGGCTGGGACTTCTACAACAACGACGCCGACCCCATGGACGACAACGGCCACGGCACCCACGTCGCTGGGACGATCGCCGCCGCGGGCAACAACGGCGCGGGCGTCGTCGGCGTGAACTGGAACGCCAAGGTGATGGCGCTGAAGTTCCTCGGCGCCGACGGCACCGGCTCGCTCTCGGCCGCCGTGGGGGCGATCAATTACGCCACGACCATGAGCAGCCAGTACGGCGTCAACATCAAGCTCACCAACAACAGCTGGAGCGGCGGCGGCTACTCGTCGACGCTCTACGACGCCATCCGCCGCAGCGGGCAGACGGGGATGCTCTTCGTCGCCGCCGCCGGCAACGGCGGCGCGGACGGGGTCGGCGACAACAACGATTCGCTCCCCACATACCCGGCCGGGTACGAGCTGCCGAACGTCCTCTCCGTCGCGGCCACCGACCACAACGACGCCCTCGGCTCGTTCTCGAACTACGGCAGCGCGAGCGTCGACCTCGCCGCGCCGGGCGTGAACATCCTCAGTACCACCCCGGGCGGCGGCTACGGATACTCCAACGGCACGTCGATGGCCGCCCCCCACGTCTCCGGCGTGGCGGCCCTGGCGTGGAGCTACGCGCCCGCGGCCAGTGCCGACGCCGTCCGCAGCGCGATCCTCGGCGGCGTCGACGCGAAGGGCTCGCTGGCCGGCAAGGTCGCTACCGGCGGGCGGCTGAACGCCGACAACACGCTCGATCGACTCGGCGCCACGATGACGCCCCCGACGGCCCCCTCGAACCTCGCGGCGACGGCGGCATCGGCGTCGCAGATCGACCTCGTCTGGTCCGACACCAGCGTCAACGAAACGGGCTTCCGCGTCTACCGCTCCGCCGACGGCGGCGCGTCGTACGCCGAGATCGCCACGCTCGGCGCGGGAGCGACCCGGTTCAGCAGCACCGGCCTTGCCGCCGGCACGACTTACTCGTACGTCGTCGCCGCCTTTAACCAGTACGGCGCGTCCGCGGCCTCCAACACGGCGACCGCCACCACGGTCGCCCAGGCCAGTGCCCCGACCGCACCGAGCAATCTCAGTGCGACAACCCTCTCGCGCACGAGTGTCCGGCTCAACTGGGCCGACAGCAGCGGCAACGAGCAAGGCTTCAAGGTCGAGCGTTCGACCGACGGCCAGCGGTGGTCCCAGGTCGCCACGGTCGGCGCGAACGTCACCGGGTACGCCGACAACAGCCTCAAGCGGAACACCACCTACTTCTTCCGCGTCCGCGCCTACAACGCGATCGGCCATTCGGGCTACTCCGACACGGCCTCGACCCGAACGGCCGCGTCGAGCCTGTCGGCCGGCTTGGCCGGGCTGTCGCCCTTCTCGGACCGCGCGATCGCGTCCGACGACGCCAGCAGCTCGGCATGGCAGGACCTGCTCGCCTCAGGCAGGGGCCCAATCTCGGCTTAAGGGCCACAGGTGCAAGTTCCAAAGCGATTTCGCCCCACGGCCTGGCATACCGCGTAGATGCACCGCGCGATCGCTTCTCGCCCTCGCTTTGGGGAAGCACCTCTGGGCATCGCAAATTTGGCCGAAATTTTGATGTTTTCCTTGTAAAAGCTGGTGACATTGGGCTGCTCCGCACCCACGTAGTGCCAGTTCAAGACAATCCGCAAAACTCGATTCATTAACGACCCGGCATCCGTGTTGCGAGTCAAAGGGGCCGCGCCATTACTTGGTCGGTCTGGAGCCGCTTCAAATTGACGTTGAGCGCGTCGAGTCCGTGACGCGGCATAGCATGCCGAGTTTGAAGTACGCCAGCCGCGCACGGGCGAGATTTGAACCGGGGCGGAACTTTGGTTGCCATGACACCGGCTTTTCGACCAATTTGCCGGTAGTACTGGCCGGACGTGTCCTTCTTCAATTCGCTAGGTCGTCGGCTGCCCATCCCGTCGTGCCTCAGGCCCCTGCAAAAATGCAGGGAATACCGAGCAAGCTACCGACCGAATCAGACAAGACGCGAGCGAAATCAGACAGAACAAGCATCGCTTACAGGAAGCTCAGCAATTCCCGCCGGCCGTATCGGGTATATTGTGGGAGCAGGGCGAAGTGCTGCTCGGCAACGACACGCAGTTCGAGATCGTGAGCGTCGACGCCACGAGCCAGCCGGTGCGGATTAAGGCGAGGGTCATCCGATGAGCAGATTCGAAACCACGGAAGCCGACTTCTCCCCGCACCAATGCTCAGTGTGCAGGCACCTCAACGGCCGCCGCCGCTGCAGCGCGTTCCCGGCCGGCATCCCCGATGCGATCATTGCCAGCCGGCACGACCACCGCCAGCCGTACGCCGGCGACCAGGGCGTCCGATTCGAGGCGTTGCCCGGCAAACGGCACTCGCTCGATGTAGCCGAGGCGGACGCCCTCCCTTCTTAGCGCGCGCCCTGAGGGGCGCGCCTTTGCATTCGCGTTCTCGACCCCGTCACCGCGGACGGAAGGGGCGCGAACCGGCCGGCAGTCCAAAGGTGGCTCGACGGTCGATCGAACACGATTCGACCCGCGTTTTCCCGGAACATTCGTTCCGGATGATCCCGGCTTGTCCCGTCTAATCCCGTTGGCTGGTTACAGCAATTCCAAGTTAAATTTCGCCTGAAAGAACATATTCTAACGGAGAGGACAGGATTCGAACCTGCGTTACATTGCTGTAAACAGCATTTCCAGTGCTGCGCCTTCAACCACTCGGCCACCTCTCCAGGTGAGGCGGGATCATAATCCAACCGGGGCGGCGGGTCACGCGGCGCGGTGCGGGGCGGCAATCGCCCGGAGGACGAGGTTGGGTTCTTCGAGGGGGACCGGGCAGACGTCGCGGCGCTTGCAGGACTTGCAGAAGCGGCCTTCCCAGAGGTGATTGAATTCGTCGAGCATGCCGTCGATCAATCCAGGCGAGGTCGTCCAGATGCCGCTCTCGAAGTTGCGACGGCCGT
>DASVSS010000057.1:0-13807 GCA_036387945.1 Tepidisphaeraceae bacterium
GAGCTTGCGTGGCTAACCAGGCGGGCGAGACGCCCGCCCCACGAATCCAAGACCCGGCGCGCAGTCCGTCGGGCGGTTATCGGACGCCGCGCCGCCGGCGCATTCGCGCAAGGTTCTCAATCGACCGCCCGGCGCTCCCGATATGGCTCATAGCCACGAAGGAGTTTGTTATGCCGTCCCTGCTTGAGCTTGTCGAACGCGTGAATAAAGGCGAACTGATCGACGCCGCCGCCCTGGAGGCGTACCAGGAATCGAGCAACGCCGCCGAGAAATTCCTCGCCAATCACGCGCGGGCCATGCTCGATCTGCGGCGGTCGCACACGTTCCTGCTCGAGGCGCTCGAGGCCATCGACTACGCCGACCAGAAAGTGCTATTCCAATTCATGGCCGTGCTGGGCTTCCTGGGGATGAACGAGCACCGCAAGGGGCCGATGATCCGTTTCGGCGCAGCGGCGATCGGCCGGCGCGAAGTGTCGCTCGGACTCGAAGCCATCCAGGCCGGCATGATGCAGGAAACGCCCGCGGACCTGGGCTTCGGCCGCGACCGCGAGACGGCCATCAACGTCGCCGGCCTGTACGACCGCGCCGCCCTCGCCGCCGCGTGGTACGCGCCGACGCCGGCCTCGACGTCCGGTGAGCCGGCGGCGGCCGGGCCGTTGAAGATCGGCTATCTCACCAGCACGATCGCCGACGAAGACGCCTCGGCGAAGTTCGCCCTGGGCCTGAGCAAGCACCTCGACGCCAAGGCGACGAAGCTGCACGTCTACAGCACCGAAGCGCTCGCCCGCCGCGAAAAACAGACTTTCACCCAAGGCCCGTTCGTGGCCCCCAGCCCGAAGCGCGGCAAGGAGACGATCGACACGCTCACCCGCCGCAAGGCCGCCCCGTGGCTAGCACCGCTCGATCACGACCTGGCCTCGACGGCCAAAGAGTTGGCGTCGCAGATCGCCAAGGACGGCGTCGACGTGTTGCTGATCGACGCGCAGCTCAACGACCCGATCGCCGCGCTGATCGCCAACTGGGCGGTGGCGACGGTGAAGATCAACCTCGTGCGGCGCGCGCCGCTGCTCAGCGGCACGGTCGGCGCCGCGGTGTACGTCAATGCGAAATCCCACAAGGCCGATGAGCCGGTGTGGAAGAAGCGCTCCGTGCCGACGTACTTCGTGCAGGAAGGCGTCGACATCGCCGCGATCGAGCCGGCCGCGGCGCAGCGGAGCGCGTTTGGCATCCCGGAGCAGTCGGTCGTGCTCTCGACGGTCACCGAAGCCGACGCGCCGCTGCCGGCGGAGTTCATCGAGACGGCGGTGGCCGTCCTCCGGCAGCACCCGCAGGCGGTGTGGCTCGTGGCCGGTGAGGCCGACACGTCGGGGCTGAAGCGCCGGCTCGACGCCGCGGGACTGGGCAAGCGGTGCGGCTTCGCCGGCAAGCGCAAGGACGTGACGGAATTTCTGAAGATGGCCGACGTGTACGTCGCGCCGTTCGGACAGTCGAACACCAGCGGCATCCTCGCTGCGATGGCGGCAGGACGGGCCGTGGTGGCCAGCGCCGGCGATGCCGGCGAACCGCAGCGGCCTCAAGCCCTTATTGGAGACGACGCCGTGGCACACGATACGGTCGATTACGCCGAAAAAATCAGCAAGCTGCTGCGCGACCCGGTCCTGCGCAACAAGGCCGGCGACGACCTGAAGGCGCGCGTGAAAGGCTACTCGCTCGATCACACCGCCAGGGCGATCGAGAAGCTTTGCCGCGATCTACTCGACTCCGCCGACGCCGGCGCGTTGATCGCCGCCGTCGAGGCCAAGCCGGTCGAGGCCAAGCAGGCGGCGTAACGGCGGCCCGCCGAAGCCGCTTTCCGCCGGCCGGGGTTTAGGCGTTCATCGTGGCCGCGGGCGTTGTATCATCCGGGCATGCCGATCACTGGTCTGATCCTTACCGCGTTGCTCGCCCAGGCCGCCCCGCCCGCGGCGCCCCCGGCGGCCACGCAGCCGACGTTCGAGCAGGAGCGCGCCGAGCACCTCAAATCCGTCGAGACCGAATTCGCCGAACTCGCGCGCGGGCCGAGCGTGCCGGTGAGCAAGCTCCTCAGCGTCACGCTCGACGACGGCAACATCCGCGTCCGCCCGCTGCTGGCCCCCACCGGCGGGGCGGTGCGCGTCGACGTCACCGACTGGCCCGGCTATGTGCAGTGCACCGTCGGCGAAGCACAGTCGCTGGCGATGTTCCTCAAGCACATCGACACGCGCGACCCGAAGGTCATCGCCTCCTACACGCACGTGAGCACGAGCGTCGATTACCTGCAGATCAGCCGCGACACCGAAAGCGCAGCCGGCATGACCACGATCGAGCTGATCCAGGCCCGCCAGCACGCCGACGAAAATGATTTCCCGATCCGCCTGACGGTGCGTCAGACGTTCGACGAAGTCGATAAGGCCCCGGTCGAGCGCAAGTTCGCTGCCGAGAATTTCGCCACCCTGCGCCAGCGGCACGCGCGCGAGCTGCGCACATACCTGTTGCCCGTGCTGCGCGATCTGGGCGCCGCGGAATTGATCAACAGCAGCACGCCGGCCCTGGCGTGGCAAGTGCTGGGAGACGCGATCCCCGTCGACCCGAAACTGGACGCGACGCTGAAGGCCCTCACCGTGCGGCTGGGCGCCGCCGATTTCAATGCCCGGGTGACGGCCGAGGACGAACTGGCCAACCTCGGCCCCGACGCCGCGGCGGCGCTGCGTCGGCAGGACCTTTCGGCGCTGCCGCCCGACCCGGCGACGACGCTGCGCCTCTTCCGACAGCGTCACGAACCCGTCCCGCCCGCCCGGGCTGCGGAGCTGACGAAGGACGTGCATTTTCTTCTCGATTCGCTCCTGCATGACGACGCCCGCCTGCGCACCGCCGCCGCGGCGCAGCTGAGCGCGGTGATGGGGACGGCGGTCGACTTCCCCGCGGCCCTTTCGCCGGCCGACCGCGCCCAGCGGGTGGAGGCCTTGCGCGACCGCTTCATCCCGGCCACGCAGCCGGCGCAATAGCATCGCGAGGGGGACGCTTGGGCCGACGGCTGCCTCGTTACGACAAAGCGCCTCTCCGGTTCGTGCCCCGGAGGGAGGAACCTGAGGCGTCCTGATCGGATCGCCCGCGGCCGTGCCTCGTGTTGTCGATCGAGCGCTCACGGCAGCGCCAGATTCGCCAGCGGGGCATCGACCGCATCGACCGCTTCTTCGCCCGTGCCGCGCGCTGGCAGCGCGGCCCACGACGCGTCGTTAAGCGGGCGGACGGTGTCATCGACCGGCGAGGCCTGTCGCGGCGGCTTCGTGCCGGCGACACCGAGATCGCGCATGCGCTTGGCCTGCGTGAAGACGTTGCGCTCGAGCGAGCCGAGCGTGCGGTTGTACGCTTCGCTGGCGTTGCCCAGTGCGATCCCCAGCTTGCCGAAATGGTCGGTCAGCACCGACAGGCGGTCGAGCAGGCCGGTCGCGGCGTGGCGGATGGCGTCGGCATTTTCCTGCACGCGGGCGCTGCGCCAGCCGTGCTCGATCACGCGCAGCAGGCCAAGCAGCGTCGTCGGCGAGGCGACGATCACGCGCTGGTTCAATGCGTCCTCGATCAGCGACGGGTCCTGCTCGACGGCGGCGTATAAGAACGCCTCGCCGGGCAGGAACAGCACGACGTAGTCGGTGGCCTTGTCGAACAGTTCCCAGTACGCCTTCGACGCCAGATCGTTCACCCGCGCCCGTACCTGCTGGGCGTGACGGGCCATGCACGCCGCGCGGTCGATGTCCTCGCTGCATGCCGCTGCGTCGAGAAAGGCGTCGATCACGCATTTGCTGTCGACGATTACCTGCCGTTGCCCGGGCAGTTCCACCACGCAGTCGGGCCGGCGGCGGCCGTCGTCGGTGGCGACGCTGACCTGCTCGGTGAACGTCACGCGCTCGGCCATGCCGGCCATCTCGAACAGGCGCTTGAGCGTCAGCTCGCCCCAGCGGCCGCGGCCCTGGGGCTTGCGCAGGGCGGAGACGAGCTGCGTCGTCTCGCGCGACAAGTTCTGCTGCGTGGCGGCGACGGCGGCGAGCTGCTGGCTGATGCCGGTGTAGGCGTCGCCGCGGGTTTTCTCGAGGTGGTCGAGCTTCTCGCCGTACTGCTGCAGCACCGCCGTGATGGGGTTGAGGATCTGCTGCATCTCGGCGGTCTTCTGCCCGAGCGAGCCGACGGCCTGCGACTGCAGCGCGCCGAATCGCTGCTCGGCGGCCTCGAAGAACTGGGCGCTGTTGCGGCGCAGCGCCTCGACGCTCAATTCCGCGAACGACTCGCGCAGCCGTGCGCGGGCGTCGTCCAACAGGGTGCGCTGCTGGGCCACGTTCTGCCGCTCGGCCGCCACTTCGGCGACAAGCGTCGCGCGTTCCTGCTGCAGGGTGGCCATCGCCGCTCGCAGCGCCGCGAGTTCCGACTGCGCCTTATCGGTCGCGGCGCGGGCGTCGCCGACGCGCTCGCCCGCGACGAGCAGTTCCGCCTGCTGGCGCGAGCGCTGCGCGTGAAACCGCCGGTCGGCGATCAGCCAGGTGACGGCGGCGCTGAACAGAACGGAGACGGTCGCGGAAAGTAGAACCCACACCACGAGCATGGGCCGCGATTCTAACCCGTCGCCCGGGGCCGTGCGAACGGCGTCAGGACCGGTCGCCGGCGATCGCCGTGCGCGCCGGCGACGGGTGCTTCGCCCGTGCGGCCGAGCGTGGCTACGATCGGGCCTGATGAATCACACGCACACCAACCGCCTGGCGCAGGAAACCTCGCCGTACCTGCAGCAGCACCAGCACAACCCGGTCGATTGGTACGCCTGGGGCGAAGACGCCTTCGAGGCGGCGCGGGATCAGAACAAGCCGATCTTCCTCAGCGTCGGGTACAGCACCTGTTACTGGTGCCACGTCATGGAGCGGCAGAGCTTCGAGAACGAGGCGATCGCCGACGTGATGAACCGGCATTTTATCAACATCAAGGTCGACCGCGAAGAGCGGCCGGACGTCGACCAGCTTTACATGACGGCGGTGCAGGTGATGACCCGCCAGGGCGGGTGGCCGATGAGTGTGTGGCTGCTTCCGGACTTGCGGCCGTTCTTCGGCGGGACGTACTTCCCGCCGGCCGACGCCGACGGGCGGCCGGGGTTTCCGTCGATCCTCGAAGGCCTTGCCGAGGCTTACGCGACGCGCCGCACCGAGGTCGAGGCAACCGCGGGGCAACTCGTCGGCGTGCTGGCGGAACTCGCCGGCCCCGTGCCGGCCGACGAACCGCTGACGCTCGATCTGAACTGGATCGCGGCGATGATGTCGCGCAGCGTCAGCGACTACGACGGCCAGCGGGGCGGGTTCGGACGGGCGCCGAAGTTCCCCCGGCAGACGTTGCTGGCGGTGCTGCTGGAATGGATCGCGTACCTGCGGGATCATCCGCAGGAGGGCGTCGATGTCGACGAATTCGCCCGCCCCCTACGCCACACGCTTAACGCCATGGCCGACGGGGGCATCCGCGACCACCTCGGCGGGGCGTTCCATCGCTACAGCACCGACGCGCAATGGCTCGTGCCGCACTTTGAGATCATGCTCTATGACAATGCCATGCTCGGCGGCATTTACGCGCGGGCGTCGGTGCTGTTTGACGAGCCGCGGTTTGCGGACGTCGCGCGCGGCATCTTCGATTTCGTGCTGCGCGAGATGACGTCGCCGGAGGGCGCGTTCTATACCGCCATCGACGCCGAGGTCGACGCCCGGGAAGGGCTGTCTTACCTGTGGACACTGGCCGATCTTGAGCAGGTGCTCTCGCCGCGCGAGGCCAGTCAATTCTCGCTCGTGTACGGCCTGGACAAGGGCCCGAACTTTGCCGACCCGCACGCCGGCGAGCGCGGCGGCGACGGCGCGCCGACGCACAACGTGCTGTACCTGGCCGATCCCTCGCGCGAAGGCGACCCGCTCATCGCCGCGATGCGCGGGAAGCTGTATCAGCACCGCCGAACGCGCAAGCAGCCGATGCTGGATACGAAGATCATCACGAGCTGGAACGCCCTCATGATCCGCGCGATGGCCGACGCGGGGCGCGCCTTGGGCGAGCCGCGCTACACCGCGGCGGCGACGAAGGCGGTGGACTTTCTCATCGCCCGCCACCGCACGCCCGACAGCGGGCTTTACCGCACCAGCCGCGACGGCAAGGCCAGGCACGCGGCCTTCCTGGACGACTACGCGTATCTCGCCGACGCGCTGCTGGCGCTGGGCCGCATTGACGAAGCCGGGGAAGTGGCGACGGCGATCGTCATTAACTTTTCCGACCCCGAGCACGGCGGGTTTTTCTTCACCGACGCCGACGCCCGGGACCTGGTCGTGCGCCAGAAAGTCGGCGGCGACTCGCCGTTGCCGGCAGGCAATGCCGTCGCCACGACGGTCTGCCAGGCTGTCGGCCGGCGCGACGAAGCGGCCGCGGCGATCCGCGCGTTTGCGATGCAGATGAACCACCACGGCGAATCAATGAGCGCCCAGATCGGGGCGACGCTGCGGTACGTCATTGCGCACGGCCCGCTGCACGTCGAGGCCGGCCCGCCGGCCGCGGGGGACGCACCGGCGTCGCCGCAGGACACCGCCCAGGCGGCGGTGGCGATCGAGCCCGAGCGGGTGGGCGAAGCGCACGTCACGCTAACATTCACCGTCGCCCCCGGCCACCACATCGCCGCCGAAAGCCTTGCCCTGCACGCCGCCGCGGACACCCTCGGTGAAATCGACATGCCGCCGGCGGTGCGCCGCGCCTACCCGTATGCCGACGTTGAGCAGTTGATCCATGAAGGCACGTTCGTCGTCGGCGTCCAGCTTCTGAAACTGCCGGAAAAGGGTCGCGACGTAGAATTCGCGGTCGAATTCCAGGTCTGCACCGACAACGCCTGCCTGCCGGCGGTGCGGCGGACGGTCGTGCTGACACGGTGAAGGCGCGGTAAGTCTGCGGCGGTTTCGCGCCGGCGCAGGATTCGGGTAGGTTGTCCGCCGGTGAGAGTAAACGGGAGGCTGATTCGATGAATGCGCTGATGTCGACGCTGTTTTTTTTCTCCGTGTTGATGCCGACGAAGTTGTGGTTCGCCCCGGACCAGCCGGTGACGGTGCGCGTGAAGGCCAACGAGCCGGTGAACCTGGTGCTGGTGGATTTCCTCGGCCGGGTGATCGACACGCAGCAGCAGACGAACGTGACCGAAGAAAAGGACGTTGATCTGCGGCAGGTGTTCCCGGCGATGTCGCCGGGCACGACGTACGTCCTGTACGCCGTCCCGGCCGGCAAGGCGTTGCCGACGTTCGTCGGCACGCCGCTGGTGGTCCAGATGCGGCGAGACAAGCGCCTCGGCGCACAGCCGGGGCTGATCGCCGTGCGCGTCGAGCCGCTGCGGTATTTGAAAATGAGCACCGACAAAGGCGACATGGAGATCGCCTTTTATTACGACGCGGCGCCGAACACGGTGAACAACTTCTTCAACCTCGCCGACGGCGGCTACTTCAACGACCAGGTCTTCCATCGCATCATCCCGGGCTTTGTGATCCAGGGCGGCGACCCGCTCGGCACCGATCCGAAGCGCGGCGGCACGGGCGGGCCGGGCTACATGATCGACGCCGAATTCAACGACCGCCGGCACAACAAGGGCGTGCTGAGCATGGCCCGCCAGGGCGACCCGCTCGAATCCCAGGGCATGCCGCCGCGCTCGGACGCGGCGAACTCCGCCAGCAGCCAGTTCTTCATCTGTCTCGATTACGCGCGCACGAAGGCGCTCGACGGCAAGTACACCGCGTTCGGCGAAGTGGTGACGGGGATGGAAACGGTCGACGCCCTCGCCGCCGTCCCCACCGGCCCCAACGACCGGCCGAACGACCCGCCGAAGATCAAAAGCGCCAAGGTCGTCCCGGTCCTGCCCGGCGAGAACCCGTACGCGAAGCTGCTCCGCAGCGAGTAGCGACGGCGTGCGGCGGGCGGCGAGGGTTTGCGGGCACCGTCGGCGGGCGTGCGCGGAGGATCGATGCAATCAATGCCGCGACACCCGGCGACGCCGATCGATGCCGTGCCGCTGATGCGCTTGCGCGGTGTGACAAAGTCGTTCGGCGGCGTTCGGGCGCTGCGCGGGATCGATTTCGATCTCCGGGCCGGCGAAGTCCACGCGCTGCTGGGGGAGAACGGCGCGGGCAAGTCGACGCTCATCAAGATCATCACCGGCGCTCACGCTCCCGACGCGGGCACGATCGAGCTCGCCGGCCAGCGGCTGGGCGCGGTGACGCCGAGCCTGGCGCGCATGCTCGGGATCGCCGCGGTTTACCAGCAGCCGACGATGTTTCCGGATCTGACCGTTGCCGAGAACATCGCCCTGCGGCTCGAAACCGGCGGGGCGGTGCGAATCGTGCGCTGGACGACGCGGCGCGCCCGCGCCGCTGAACTACTGGCGCGCGTCGGGGCGCGGATCGACGTGGACACGCCGGTCCGTCGGCTGTCGCTGCCGCAGCAGCAGCTTGTGGAGATCGCCGGCGCCGTCGGCGGCGAAGCGCGCGTGCTCATCCTCGACGAACCGACCGTCTCGCTCGGCGAGCGCGACGTGGCGCATTTGTTCGACGTCGTGCGTCAACTGCGCGACAACGGCGTGGGCATCATCTACATCTCCCATCGGCTCGAAGAACTGCCGCGCATCGCCGACAGGGTGACGGTGCTGCGCGACGGGGCGTACGTCGCCACCCGGCCGGCCGCCGAGATCGACCGGGCGGAGATGATCCGCCTGATGGTGGGGCGATCGCTTGAAAGCATTTATCCGAAGACGAACGCCACACTCGGCGAAGTCGTGCTCGAGACGCGCGGGCTCTCGTGCCGGGCCACGGGCACGCGCGGCGTGAGCCTGGGCGTGCGCGCCGGCGAGATCCTCGGCCTGGCGGGCCTCGTCGGGGCCGGCCGCACGGAACTGGCGGGCACGCTGTTCGGGCTCACGCCTGCCGACGGCGGGCAGATCCTGCTGCGCGGAAACCCGATCACCGTCACGTCCCCCGCCGACGCCGTACGGCAGGGCATCGCGTACCTGCCCGAAGACCGCCGCCGCCACGGCGTGGTGCTGGACATGTCGGTCGCGGAAAATTCGACGCTCGCGGTGTTGGGCAAAATCGCCCGCGGGTCGCTCATCGATTTCGGGCGCGAAGCGCGCCTCGCCCAATCCTTCGTCGAACGACTCGGCACCAAAACCCCCGACGTGCACGCGGCGGTCGGCACGCTCTCCGGGGGCAATCAGCAGAAAGTGGCGCTGGCCCGATGGCTGGCGACCGAGCCGTCTGTCATCCTGCTCGACGAGCCGACGCAGGGCGTGGACGTGGGCGCCAAGGCCGAGATTCACAAACTCATCGGCGAGCTGGCGCGGCGCGGGATCGCGATCGTGCTCATCTCGAGCGAATTGCCGGAGCTGCTCGGCATGAGCGATCGCATCGCCGTCATGCACGAAGGCGCGATCGCCGGCGTGCTGGACCGGGCCTGGGCGACGCAGGAAGCGATCCTCGATCTGGCCCTGGGCGCTGAGCCCGCGAAGGGGGCGGCGTGACACGAATGTTGGCCCCTTACAAGCGAGAGCTGTCGGTAGCCCTGGCGTACGGCCTGCTTTTGCTGGCGATGGCCCTGTTCGCGCCCGCTTTTTATGCGGGGCAGTTCGGCGATACCTGGACCAACGCCGCGCCGGTGCTCGTCGCCGCGGTGGGGATGACGTTCGTCATCCTCGCGCGGCAGATCGACATTTCGATCGGATCGCAGTTCGCCGTTTGCGGCGTCGTCGCGGGATTGGCCGCGAAGGCGGGCTTGCCCATGCCGGGGGTGATCGCCCTCACGCTCGTCGCCGGCGTGGTGATGGGCAGCGTGAACGGGTGGCTGATCGCCTTCGCGGGGCTGCCGTCGATCGTGGTCACCCTGGCGACGATGGTCATCCTGCGCGAGAGTCTGCGGTGGGCGCGCGAAGGCGAAGCCGTGCGCGATCTGCCCGCGGGCTTTCAGTGGGTCGGGCTGCCGCAGACGGCCGGGGAGTGGCTGCTCGTGGGCGTCGGGGTGGTCGTGCTGGCGGCGGCGGGGTGGGCGGGGCGGTATCTCGTCGCGGGACGCGCGGTGTACGCCGTCGGGTCAGACAGCGAGGCCGCGCGGCTCGCGGGCGTGCGGCCGAAGCTGGTGACGTTCAATGTCTTCGCGCTCACGGGCGCGCTCGTGGCGCTGGCGGCGTTGATGAACGCCGTGCGCATGCCGCAGATCGACGTCAACGCCGGCCTCGGGCTCGAACTGCTCGTCATCGCCGCCGTCGTCGTCGGCGGCACGGCGATCAGCGGCGGGCGCGGCACGCTGCTGGGCACCCTGGCGGGCGTGATGCTGCTGGTCACAATCGGCCCGGCGCTGACATTCCTCCGACTCAGCGCCCAATGGGAACGGGCCGTGCAGGGGCTGATTATCCTGGCGGCGGTGGCGTCGGACAGTCTCCAGCGGAAGGGACGATGACCGCGGTTCCCGATCCAATCCTCTCGGCGGCGCGAGCAGCGACGAACAGCCGCTTCGGCAGCGCCAGCGCGCGGCAAGGCCTGCTGCTGGCGGGGCTGATCGTCGCCGAGATCGTCGTCTTCGGCCTGCTTGGCACGGGTTTCTTTTCACTCGCCAATGCCGTTGAGATCCTGCGCCTGAACGTCGAGCTGGGGCTGCTGGCCCTGGCGCTGACGCTCGTGATCGTCTCCGGCGGGATCGATTTGTCGGTCGGTTCGCTGCTGGGTTTGTGCGCGATCTGCTACGGCATGCTCGCCAGCCGCTACGGCGTCCCGCCGCCGCTGGCGATCGCGGTCACGCTCGGGCTGGGGGCGGTCTGCGGGCTGCTCAACGGCACGCTCGTGGCGCGGCTCGGCATCCCGCCGCTGATTGTCACGCTCGGGTCGTTCTCGCTGTTTCGCGGCATCGCCGAAGGGGCGACCGGCGGGGCGGAAAATTTCACCAACTTCGCCAGCGGGTACCTGCTGCCGGGCCAAGGCATGCTCGGGCCGATCCCGGTACAGGTGGTGGTCTTCGCCGCCGTCGCAGCGGTGTTCTACCTGCTTCTGCACCGCTCGACGCTCGGGCGTGCGCTATCGGCGATCGGGTTTGCGCCCGCGGGGGCGCGGCACGCGGGGATCGACGTGGGCGGGCGGCTGACGGTCGTCTACGTGCTGGCCGGGGTGTGTGCGGCGATGGCTGCGGTGATCTACGTCGCCCGCGTCGGGCAGGCCAAGGCCGACGCCGGCACGGGGTACGAGCTGTCGGCCATCACCGCCGTCGTGCTCGGCGGCACGAGCATCTTCGGCGGCCGCGGCAGCATCCCGCGCACGCTCGCGGGGCTGCTGGCCATCGCGCTGCTCGACAACGGCTTGCGGCTGAGCGATCTGTCGCCGGAACTCGCCGGCATTCTCAAGGGCCTGCTGCTGCTGACCGCGATCGGCATCAACTGGCGGCCGCGCGGGCGGGCGGCGGAAGCACCGTCCATTGGTTCATCTTCAGCAAATGCGTCGTCCGCAAATGCATCGTCAGAGGAGTTCGAAATGAAAAACGGCCAACTCGCCGTGCTGTGCGCCGTGATCGTGTTCGCGGCGCTGATCGTCGCCGGCGGCAACTACCTTCTGCTGCGCGGCGTGCGCGATCAGGCGATCGCTCCCCCCGCCGGCACCGCCGCCGCGCCCCGGACGGTCGAGCCGCCGGCGCGGCAGGTCACCGTGGCCATGATGCCCAAGAGCAAGGGCAACGCCTATTTCATCGCCTGCCGCAAAGGCGCCGAAGAAGCGGCGAAGGAGCTCAACGTCACCCTGCTGTGGGACGGCCCGACCGATTCCGAGCCCGCCAAGCAGAACGAGATCGTCGACACCTGGGTGACGCGCGGCGTGGACGTGATCGCCGTCAGCGTCGACAACCGCGACGGCCTGTCGAGCTCGCTGCGGCGGGCGAAGGAGAAGGGGATCAAGGTCGTCACTTTCGACGCCGACGCCCAGGCGGACGCGCGGGATTTTTTCATCAACCAGGCCACGCCGCAGGGGATCGGCAACACGATTATGGACAACGCCGCCGCGGCGCTGGGCAACAAGGGCGAGTTTGCGATCATCACCGCCTCTCTGACGGCCGCCAATCAAAACGAGTGGATGAAGCACATCGAAGCCCGCCGGGCCGAAAAGTACCCGGACATCAAGATGGTGAGCGTCCGCCCCTGCGACGACCTGCAGAACAAGGCATTTGAAGAAGCGCGCACGATCCTCAACGCCAACCCGAACGTGCGGCTCATCATGGCCATCAGCAGCGCCGCCGTCCCGGCCGCGGGGGAAGCGGTGAAGCAGTCAGGCCGCACGGACGTGAAAGTCGTCGGCCTCGGTCTGCCCAACGACAACAAGCCGTACGTCCGCGCCGGCATCACCACCGCGGTCGTGCTGTGGAACACGATGGACCTGGGGTATCTCACCGTCCGCGCCGCCCGCGCCGCGGTCGAAGGGGGCCTCAAGCCCGGCGACAAAACCTTCGACGGCGGCCGGCTGGGCACGATGAAGATCGAAGGCGACAACGTCCTGCTCGGCACGCCATACACGTTCGACAAGACCAATATCGAGGGATTCGATTTCTAGGAAAACCGCCGCGCCGACCTGCTCGGGCGGTGAGTCGGAGCAAACGGGGCAAATGGACCTGATCGGGATCGAACCGACAACCCCCGCATTGCAAACGCGGTGCTCTCCCAATTGAGCTACAGGCCCGAGGGGCTGAGGAATATACCACGGCGGGGCGCAGGTGCCACAGGGATCGTCGGCGCATTCGGCGTCGGGCCGGTGTCGCGCAGGTCATTGCGGCCGCGTCGGCGATCGATAATGCCCGGCGTTGCTCGAAACCTGCCGTTGCGGCGATTACCATACGATCGATCTATGGCCAAGCGTGACTACTACGACGTACTCGGTGTGAACCGGGCCGCGACCGACGACGAGATCAAGCGCGCCTACCGCAAGCTGGCCCGGCAGTTCCACCCGGACGTGAACAAAGACGCCAAGGCGCCCGAGAAGTTCGCCGAAGTGCAGGAGGCGTACGACGCGCTGAGCGAGCCGGGCAAGCGCAAGCAGTACGACCAGTACGGGCACCTCCCGCCGGGGGTGTCGCCGGAGATGTACGAGAGTTACCGCCGCGCCCAGCAGGCGGGCGGGCCGCGGGGCGGGCCGGGGTCGCAGACGGTCTCGCCGGAGGATTTCGAGTTCAACGCCGGCGCGCCGGGGCAGTTCGGCGACATCTTCGATCAATTGTTCGGCCAGCGCGGCCCGTTCAACCGCCAGGGCGGGCGGCGGCGCCATCCCGGGGCCGAAGAAGGGCAGCGCGGGGCGGACGTGGAATACCCCGTCACGCTCACCTTCGCACAGGCGGCGCGGGGAACGGCGCTGTCGTTACAGGTGAGCCACGGCGGGGCGGTCGAGCCGCTGGAATTCAAGGTGCCCGCCGGCGTGCGTGACGGGCAGCGCGTGCGCGTCAAAGGCCGCGGTCAGCGCGGCGGGGCGGCGGCGGGGGATTTGTTCGTGGTCGTGAGCGTCACGCCCCACCCGTTCTTCCGGCGCGACGGCCTGGACGTCACGCTTGACGTGCCGCTGAGCTTGTACGAAGCGCTCCTGGGCACGCGCGTGGAAGTGCCCACGCTCGACGGCCCGGTGACGGTGACGATCCCGCCGGGCACGAGCAGCGGCGCGAAGCTGCGCATCAAGGGCCGCGGCATCAAACGCGCCGCCGAGCAGGGCGACCAGTTCTGCGTCATCAAGATCGTCGTGCCCAAAGA
>DASVSS010000058.1:0-4381 GCA_036387945.1 Tepidisphaeraceae bacterium
CCGAAGCGTTGTTCGAGCAAATGGAGGTAGAATGCGCTACCATTTCCCCGTGGCACCGACCCCGCCCAACGGGACACGGTTGCAGCGTCCACGCCGCCGATCTCTTTGAGGATGAGAGGAAAGCGGTTCAATTCGTCGCCGGCGGCGACCTCGCTGTGGCTTGCAAGTATCTGCTCGACCAACGTTGTTCCCGATCTTGGGAGCCCAGTGACGATGATCGGGCGGTCCGTTGCATACGGGATAGCCGATGCAATTGCCTGAATGGACGGAGCGCTCCAGCCAAGGGTCGCTTGCTCGGCGCCCCATCGGTCGGTTTCCACCGAATAGGGGCGGCTTTTCGCTACGATTCTCGCGCCCTCATCGAACGCCGCAAAGGCTGGGTCGGGCCGTTCGAGGTCATGCAATGTCTTGCCGAGGGCGTAGAGATAAGGCGCACGCTCCTCTTCAGGTGCGCTCAGCATCGGCTTCTGCATAGCAAGTATCCGGTCCGCGACATCGACATGGACGCTCATCGAGCCGATTGCGGAAAGCGTTTGCCAGATCTGCCCGGAGAGCGGGTGCGCCATCGATGCACGAAGCAAATGGCTCTTAGCCTGGTCGAAGTCGCCGATGTTGAGCGCGAGTGTTCCTCGCAAATACGCATTGCTGGCCCTGTCCGGAACGTCTTCTCCAACCTTGTTCAAGGCACGCTGGGCCTCGATAGATCTGCCAGTCTGAGCCAGGACCGTCGCCTGATCGAACAGTGCGGCCGGCGCATTGCCCATCGATCGGACGTATAGCTCGATCGCCTCACGCGCCAGCGCCAGTTCTCCGAAAGCCATGAGCGGCTGAGCGAGAGACTTCCACCCTTGGCGCAACGGTGCTTCCGATCGGATCAAAGCCGTTGCCGCGTTGAGGAAGCCTTGCCGGTCCCCTTGCTCCAAAGTCGTGGCCACAGCCTTTGCCGCTGCGGTTACATCGGGCGCCATTTTGATATCCACTCCTCGCATCAGCGTGCGCCAAAACAAAAAGGGGCCAGCGTGAGCTGACCCCTTTCCATTACCTCAGGGTGATCGAACCTTAGAAGTTCACGCCGAACTGGATCCGGAACGACCTCGGCTGCTGGTAGCTGAGAGTTTGCCCATAAAGCGCGGAAGGCGCACCGGCAGCCGTGGTACCCACCTCCTGGAAGTCCAGCTCGCCCTTACGGTTCAGGACGTTGAAGACCGACAGGCGCAGAGTTCCATCAAAAGCGTCAGTTGGCACCTTGAGCGCAACGTCCAAGTTCAGATTGTACAGCCAATCCGATTGGAACACCGAGCCGCGTGGCGTCAGCTGACGCGCAGCGGAGGGAGTGCCAGTGGTGATGACATTCCCGCTCGAATCAACGTTGCAGTAGAAACCGGCAGCGCCGTACTGCGACGCAAAGCCGCCAGGATTGTCAGGAGACGCATCGACCGATGCCGGCACGGTACCGATGCAACCGAATTTCCGGGGCGACTGGACCTGGAAGTTCGCGCCGATGTTGAGGAAGTCGGCCACCTGATAGCTGCCGTAGATCTTCGCGTTGTGGCGACGATGCGGCGGCAGGAAGCCGTATGCACCGTTAACAAGCGCCGGGAAGTCGAAGGCGGTCGTCAGACCACTATCGGTCTGGCCGTTATCCGAGCGAACGCCACCTTCGATATTACCCTTGAGCGAAGAATAGGTATACGAAGCCGAAAGGCTCCACACACCGTCAAACTCACGGTCAACGGTGAACGTCGCCGACCTGTACTTAGCACGCGCCGCGGGCAGTCCAAGGTCGTCAGCCGTCAGTGTGACCGTACGAGCAGTGGTTTCGCCGGCGATGATCCCGTCCAGCAGAACCGTCACATCCTTGCCCGGGTTGAGCAGGGAATATTGATGGAAGCCGCTGAACGTATCGAAGCAGCTCGCCAGCTTTGCAGCATTGGCGGCACCCGTGAACTCGCGGGTGCAATAGGCCCGTACGCCTTGATCGATGTACGCGTCCTCCAGCGACTCGTTGAGCTTACGCTGAGTGACGTATGCGCCGACGCGCCACCGGCCCGGAAGCCGCTGTTCGATGCCCAGGATATACTCATCGCGGGACTGCGCCGTGAGCGACGCATCGACCAGCGATGCGAATGGAGGCGTCGTGCCATCGCTGTTGACGAGGCAGTTCCTGACAGCGCTTTGATCACCAGTCAGGGCCAATGCAGGGCATGTGCGACCGCCGACGATGGCAATCGGCGCACCATAGATCGGGGTATTGTCCGCGTTCACGCCAGTCAGCTGGTAATAAGCCGTATAGTCGAGCTCTGGACCGGCAAGGCGAACGTTGGTGTTGGTTGCAACGGGGAGATAGTAACGGCTGAAGGATCCATAGACCTTTGTCTGGCCGTCTCCGAAGGGATCCAGGCTGAAGCCAAGCCGGGGCGCCCACAGATCGCCCGAATCGTAGAAGGTATCGCCTTCTGCGTTCTTGTTGACGAACTTGTCGTTGCGTACGCCAAGGTTCAACTGAAGCCGGTCGAACAACGTCCAGCTGTCCTGCACATAGAACGCTTCACCCTTGGTGCTGAAAGCGCCGCCATTCTGGAAGAAACGACGAGTGACAAACTGGGTGTTAGGCGTTGGAACGCGGCCAGCACCGATACCAGAATTAGCATAGGTCAGCTGGTAATTACCGTTCGCAAGCGAGCCCGAAACGGTGGACAGATTTTCACGATCGTAACCTGCGCGGAAATGGTGGCGGCCAAACAGATTCACGAAGACATCGACGTCGGCACGATAGAATTCACGCTCGTCGAAGGCCCGCGACGAGTTCGACGTCGGGTTGCCCACTGACGTACTGGCGCCGAAACGCTGATCAATGATCGACGAGGCATCAGGCGTCGAGGATTCGGTCGTATCACGGTTCTTGTTTCGCCCGTAAGCGGCCGAGGCAGTCAGCCACTCGGTGAACTGGCCAGTATAGCGGCCAACATAATTTTCGCCGCCAGCGCGGAAAAGAGTCGTCGACGCGTAACGCCCAGGTTCATTGGTGTTTGGATTGTAGCGGCCGCCACTGGCGAGCGTGAAGAGCGACGTGCCGAAGATATCGCGGCGCGTCACGCTGGAAGTGTTGAAGTACGTAAACTCCAAGCGATGCCCGTCGGTGATGATCGCGTCCAGCTTGCCGCCGTAAAAGGGACTGCGGTTGCGATCGCGAATGTACTGAGTGCCTGCCAAGGTCAGATTTGCGGCGGCCGGAAGATCCGGGAACGCTATGCAGAAAGCTGGATTCACAAAGCAGGAGTTCGAACGGGTCAATGCGGTGGCGTTTGCGGCAGGAGCCAGGCTGGTGACCGCGCCCGTGAAGCCGTTCGAGCTTTGCACGTCGCGCGTCTGGTACAATCCGTAGAAGAAAAGGCGATCCTTGATGATCGGGCCCGAAAGCTGAGCGATCATTTCGAGGCGCGATGCGGCTGCCGCATCGTTGTCGGTCGCATAGGTCCTCGGAACGTCTTCGCGCAGCTCGTCGGGTTCCCAGTTGAACGTCACGCCACCGTGGAATTCATTGCTGCCGGACTTGGTGGTCGAGTTGATGAACCCACCGGTCGTGCGTCCAAATTCCGCGCTGAGGCCACCGTTTTTAACTTCCACAGTCTGGTAGAAGTCGAACGGCACCGGCACGGCGCCCAGGCCATCGCGAAAGTTCGTGATGTTCAAGCCGTTGATATAATAAGTGTTCTCGGAAACCGAGGCGCCGGCAATGGACGGCAGGTTGCCGAACGCGGTGTCGCCTTGCAGCGTACCCGGCGCAAGCAGAACAACCGACGTGATGTCGCGGGCCACGGGAACACGGGTTGCCAGCTCACCCAGCTCGATCACCGATCCGGTGGTGGTCGCTGCGAAATCGATGATCCGGCGACGACCGGTTACGACGATGTCGCCATCGCCTGCCGCTGCGGCGGAGCCGGTGGGCGCAATCGTGAACTCGTTCGCCGCATTGTCGAGCGTGATCTCCACGCCCGTTTCAGTGAGCGTCTCGAAGCCGGGCGCCGTGATGCTGAACGTGTAGTTGCCTGGCGGGATCTGCGGAACCTGGAAACTGCCCGACGAGTCGGTGGTAACCGTGCGGGTAAAGCCCTGCGCCTCGGACGTTACCGCAATGGTAGCGTCGGCAACCGGTTCGCCGTTCGTCCCCTGGACGCGCCCGGCAGCAGTGACGTTGGTGTAATCCTGCGCTGCGGCGGGGGCAGCGACGATCATGGAACCGGCAAGGCCGGCGCCCAGCATGGCCAAAGCCGAAAAGGCGGAGCTTCCGCGCAGCAGACTGCGCTTAAAAGTAAATGAGTTCATCACTGGTCGTCCCCTGATTTTGTCGCAACCTGCTGCGGACCGTACCGCCGCCGTC
>DASVSS010000059.1:0-8761 GCA_036387945.1 Tepidisphaeraceae bacterium
GTTTCTGACGATCCACGTCGCCGCCGCCGAGCGCGTGATGGACGCGCTGCCGCCCACCTGGCATGCCGGGCTGGTGCTGATGGACCAGCACTGCCCTGCTTATCTGCAGAACGACGAGCGCGCGATCGACGACACCCGCCGCCTCGCCGAGCAGTTCGGCAATCGGTACGTCGTGACGGATCGGTTCGCCGTCGCAAACTCGTCGCGCCAGCGCCGCGCCGCCGCCGCGATCGCCGGCCGCCTCGGCCTGATGACGCAGACGCACCTCAACGAGCAGGTGATGGAAAAGCGGTTCGTCGAAGACGTGCTGTACCCGCACAGCGCTTCGTACACGCACGTTTATGGGGACGACGGCCTGCTCGACACTCGGGCGATGGTCGCCCACTGCGTGCAGATGACCCCGCCGGAATGGCGCCTCCTGGCCGAAAAACGCGCCGTCGTGGCACACTGCCCGACGTCCAACGCCCGGCTCGGCTCGGGGGTGATGGATCTCGACGCGCTGATCGCCCACGGCATCGACTACGCCGTCTGCACCGACGTCGGCGCGTCGGGCACGACGTCGCTGCTGGCGGAGATGGCGAACTTCCTGCTCGTCCACCGCGGCCGCTCCCGCGGCGCGACGGCGTGTGAAGCGCTCTACCGCACCACGCTCGCACCGGCCCGCGTCCTCGGTTCTGACGACCGCTTCGGCCACTTCGCGGTGGGCAAACAACTCTGCTTCGTCGAGCTCGCCACGTCGCCCGTGGGCGCGACGGACGCCGAAAGTGTTCTGCAAAACGCCCTGCTCCCGCCGACATTGCTGGCACAACTCCCCGCCGCAATGACGCGGCCCGGAGGCACGACGGTCGCAGAGATTCTGCTCCACGCTGCTGCGACGAACGATATTCTCGCGCAGCACGAAGCCGGCGTGCGCCAGGTCGTCGGCATGCCGGCATAACCCTGAGGTAGCGTAGCTCGAGATTTCGCGTTGATTCGCTTCCGGATCCCGGCCGTCTCGCAGGAAGACGGGTATTGAAAACGCAAGATGGAACCGGCGTTGGCCGACCCGGTCTATCCGGCGGACAGCTGGGCCAAGCTGCCGATGCATCCGCCGCCCTCAAAGCCTCTCCCCCGAGCCTGTACTCACGCGCCTCTGCTTACGATCCCGTTCGCTATGGGCGAACGGGAATGCTGGAGCGGTATGGAGAAGCGCTCGGGGGCCCGGGTCGCACCCAGCCCTCGTTCGTGAGAACCGGCTGGTGAGAGAACCTCTCTGCCGACCGCTGCAGGTCGAAATGGTACTGCATTTCGGGGCTGATCCCGTTCCTCGACTTTCGGGCTTCCTCGGAGGTGTTGTAATGCAAGGCCGCAATGTAGCCGGACATGCCAACGGCGACCGCCGCGACGCCGCCCCAAACCCCGATGCGGATGTGCTTGCTCTTCATAACAGCGACTCAGTTTCGTTCCGGTGATCCCACCGGAGGCACCGAAGCCGCCGTCATTGGCAAGCCCCCGCCGCTGACATTTCCGCCTTCTCCCAGTGTTCCCGGCAGGGCTCGAACCTGCAACCTTCGGCTTCGGAGGCCAACGCTCTATCCAATTGAGCTACGGAAACGCGGAACGTCAGCGTAGCTCTAAAACGGGGAAACGGCAAGATTTTATGCCCCAGTGCGGCCGCGTTTATCCCGCGGGCCGGCTCTTCACTCGGCGCAGGCCGTGCCGGGTGTCCGTGCGGCACGGCGCCGGGGATGGGGAGGAGCCAGGGGCGGGTCGTGGTACGCATCGCGGCCGCCCAGCACCACGGTGACGGTGCGGAGGACGATCCAGAGATCCAGCCGCAGATTCATTGTTTCGACGTATCGCGCGTCCCATTCCAGGCGGTCGGCAGGGTCGATGCGGTTTCGCCCGTTGACTTGCGCGAGGCCGGTGAGGCCGGGGCGGACGTGCAGGCGCGTGGCCTGCCGCGCGTCGCACTGCTCGTTTTCCCACGCCAGCAGCGGCCGCGGGCCGACGAGGCTCATGTCGCCGCGCAGCACGCAGATGAGCTGAGGCAGTTCATCGAGCCCTGTGCGGCGAAGGAAGGCCCCGACGCGCGTGATGCGGGGGTCGTCTGCCCGGGTCTCGGCGCCGACGACGGGACGCGTGCCGACGCGCATCGTGCGCAGCTTGATGACTCGGAAGAGCTGCCCGTGACGCCCGCTGCGCAGCTGCGTGTAAAAGACGGGCCCCGGCGAATCGAGCTTGATGGCGACGGCCGCCACGGCGATGAGCGGCGCGGCGGCGCACAGGCCGCACGCCGCACCGACAAGGTCGATCATTCTCTTCAACATCAACGTCCGCCGTCCGCGTGGCGATCTGCCGGGGCCTTAACGTCAGGACGCCTGCCGGGATCGTCGGCATATCTTCCCGGCCGCGCGGCAATTGAGCAAACCCCGCCGGCGATTACACTCCAGCCCCGAGGTTTTTGCCGTTCGCCCCAACCGGAGAATCAATGCCCGCTTACCAACTGCCTCCCGTTTCGAAGCCGCCCAAGCTCAAGAAAAAGCAGGTGCAGCTCATCGCCAACGGCGACCTGCGCGAGTCGGCCAATGCCAAGTGCTGGCCCGAGCAGAAGAAGATGGAGGCGACTCTCGCCGCGGCGGTGGCGGATCTCGGGCACGAAGTGGTGCGCGCCCACCCGTACAAGGAAGACGTCAAGCACGGATTCATCAGCAGCCAGAAGGAAGGGCTCGCGGTCTTCCAAGGCATCGACCCCGACGCGCCGCTGATCGTTGCCGAGTGCGTGTGGCAGTACAGCCACCATGTTCTGCCGGGCCTGATGAGCCACCGCGGGCCGATCCTTACTGTTGCCAACTTCAGCGGCACCTGGCCGGGGCTGGTGGGGATGCTCAACCTCAACGGCTCGCTCACCAAGGCCGGCGTGGCGTATTCGACGATCTGGAGCGAGGATTTCACCGACGACCACTTCCGCAACTACCTCCAAAAGTGGCTCAAGAACGGCCGCGCCAGGCACAAGACGACGCACGTGACGAAGTTCAAGCACGTCGCCATCGGCGGCGCCGAAAAGAAGCTTGCCGCGGCGCTGGCGCACCAGTTCCGCCACGAGAAGGCGATCATGGGCGTCTTCGACGAAGGGTGCATGGGCATGTTCAACGCCATCGTGCCCGACGAGTTGCTCAACCCGCTGGGGGTGTTCAAGGAGCGGCTCAGCCAGAGCGCCCTCTATTACGAAACCACGCAAGTGCGCGACGACGAGGCCGCTGAAGTGCGGCGGTGGTTCGACGAGCGCGGCGTTCAGTTCCAGACCGGCCCGAACGAAGAAGAACACCTTACCGACGCGCAGATTCACGCTCAGTGCAAGATGTACATCGCGGCGCTGCGCATCGCCGACGATTTCGGCTGCCACACGATCGGCATTCAATACCAGCAGGGCCTCAAAGATCTGCTGCCCGCCAGCGACCTGGTCGAAGGCACGCTCAACAACGCCGACCGCCCGCCGGCCCGCAGCCGCGACGGCAACCGCATCCTCTACGACGGCCAGCCGCTGCCGCACTTCAACGAAGTCGACGAATGCGCCGGCCTCGACGGGCTGATGACCTACCGCGTACACCGGGCGATGAACCAGCCGGTGGAGAACACGCTGCACGATTTGCGCTGGGGCGACGCCGATCACAGCGGCACGACCGACGACTACGTCTGGGTCTTCCTCATCAGCGGCAGCGCTCCGCCGGCGCACTTCATCAACGGCTGGGCGGGCGTCGTGAGCCAGCGGCAGCCGTCGATGTACTTCCGCCTCGGCGGCGGGACGATGCGGGGCGTCAGCAAGCCCGGCGAGATCGTGTGGAGCCGCTTCTTCATCGAAGACGGGCGGCTCAAGCTCGACATCGGCCGCGCCGGTGTGATCGAACTGCCCGAAGCCGAGACCGAGCGCCGCTGGCAGGCGACCACGCCGCAGTGGCCGATCATGCACGCCGTCACCTATGGCGTCACACGCGACGGCATGATGGCCCGCCACAAGGCCAACCACATCCAGTGCGTCTACGCCGACAGCGCCGAGGCCGCGGACAAGGCGCTGCTGGTCAAAGCGGCGCTGGCGGCGGAACTGGGCGTGGAAGTGCACGTGTGCGGAACGCGCAAGAGCGGCAAAGGGTGGGATTGATGAGTTCTGGCTGGGGCTCGGATCTTTCACTAATGGCCCAGATCACATCGCTGGGCTCGGGATTGGTCATTGGACGCTGGCTGCAAACCAAGGCACTGATCTGGCTGATTTCGTTCGCTGCGTGCGGCGTCGCGATGATCGCGCATTTGATGTACGACGGACAAGGCGCGTTCTTGATCATGCTTTATGCGCCGCTGATCTATTGGCTCTCTATTGCCGGCCGTGATCAGTGGCGACCGGATCGATAAGCCGCTGGGTGCTCTCTTGTGGCGTACTTAGACCATGGCACCCGGCGCGGATAGACACGCCCGCTTTTAAGAAATCGCCAGGGGTTAAAGCCGCTCGGGCGCTCTCCCTACCCTGTCCCGGAGTACCGGGCGAGGGGTTTGGTTCTTGGGCGGCATCGAGCCGCTGTTGCAGCTCGGGGCCGCCCCCACCTAGCCTCCCCGGAGGGGGAGGGACCGACGGCCATTGACGGACTGGGTCGTGCTGACGTGACCGCCAGCGTCTGCCGGGATTGAGGGCGGGCTTACCCGATCCGCTCCCGGCCGCCCATGTATGGCCGCAGCACCTCGGGCACCGTGACGCTGCCGTCGGGGTTCTGATAGGTCTCCAGGATCGGGATCAGAATGCGCGGGCTGGCGGCGACTGTGTTGTTGAGCGTGTGGCAGAACTTCAGCTTGCCGTCGGCGGCTTTGTAGCGGATGTTCAGCCGGCGGCTCTGGTACTCGTACAAGCGCGACGCCGAGTGCGTTTCGCCGAAGCCTGTGGCTTCGTCCTGCCCGTCGAAGCGGCTGGGCATCCACGTTTCGACGTCCATCATGGCGGCGTTCTTCACCCCGAGATCGCCCGTGCAGCACTGGATCACGCGGTACGGCAGCCCGAGCTTCTGCAGGAACGACTCGCTGTAGCCGAGCATCTTCGCATGCCACGCGCGGCTTTCCTGCTCGTCGTTGCGGCAGAGGACGACCTGCTCGACTTTGTCGAACTGGTGCACGCGGTAGAACCCCGCGGTGTCCTTGCCGTAGGTGCCGGCTTCGCGGCGGAAGCAGGTGCTCAGGGCGGTGTATTTCAGCGGCAAATCCTTCTCATCCAGCGCCGCGCCCATGTGCAGCGCCGTCAGGCCCACTTCGGCGGTGCCGGTGAGGAACAGGTTGTCTTCGCCGACGTGGTACGTCTGCTCGCGGCCGGCGGGAAAGAAGCCCGTGCCGAGCATCGCTTCCTCGCGCACGAGCACCGGCACGCCGACGAGCGTGAAATGGTTCTCGCGCACCATCAGGTCCAGCGCGAATCGCGTCACGGCCGTGTGCAGCTCGGCGCCGGCGCCCAGGAGCATGTACGACCGGCTGCCCGCGAGCTTCACGCCGGCGCCGAAATCGACAAGGTTGTGCCGCTCGGCAAGCTCGATGTGGCTAAGCGGCTTGAACTCGAACTTCCGCGGCTCGCCCCAACGGTACAGCACCACGTTCTGCGACGCATCGCGGCCGACCGGCACGTCGGCGTCGGCGGGCTGGGGCACGCGCAGCAGCAGAGGCTGCAGCTCGTCGGCCAGGCGTTTGGCGGCATCCTCGGCTTCCTTCACGCGCGTCTTCAGCACGCCCATGTCGGCAACGGCACGCTTTTTTTCGTCCGGGTCTTTGAGCTTGCCGATCCCCTGCGACGCCGCGTTCTGCTCGGCCCGGAGCTTCTCGAACTGCTGCTGCACCGCCCGGTGCTCGCTGTCGAGCGACAGGATCGCCTCGACGTCGACCGTCACGTTCTTATTGGCCGCGCCGCGGCGGTAATGGTCGGGGCGTTCGCGAAGGTCTTTGAGGTCAATCATGGGGGCTCGCTGTCGGGCCGCGTTTTTATCAGACACGCCGTCAAACACAACGCAAAGCGTCGTTATCGGGTGTGGCGGCGACGCAGAAAACGCTGGTAGGTTTATGACGCTTCGTTAGGCTGGCGCGTGAGTCTTTTTCAGGAAGGAGATTTTTTTGAACAAGGCCATTTATCGTTCCGTCGGCGGCACGCGCAGCGTCGCCCGCCGTTCCCCCCGTCCGCGATCGGCCGGGGCCCTCTCAGGCAGCTTCAGCGGCATGCTCGCTAAGCTCGGCCTGGCGTCGACGAAGCTCCACCGCGCTCGCAAGAAGCGGTAGCACACGCTCGAAGCGACCTACGCCCCGCCGGCGCCACCACGCCGGCGGGGCTTCTCTGGCGGCGACGGCTTCAAATCAACCCCAGGTCGAGCAGCGCCGCTTCGCTCATGCGCTCTTTCGTCCATTGCGGCTCGAAGACGAGTTCCACCTTCGCGGATTTTACTTCGTCCACCGACTCCGCCGCCCGCTCCACGGCCGCCAGCAGCTCGCCGGCGACGGGGCACCCGGGGGCGGTGAGCGTCATCGTGACGTGGACGCGCCGCTCGGGGTCGATGTCGATCGCATAGATCAGGCCCAGGTCGTACACGTTGACGGGGATTTCGGGGTCGTACACCCCGCGGATCGCTTCGACGATCTTCTCGCGCACGGGGTCCGCCGCCTCGCTCGCTTCGGCCGGCCGCGGGGCGGTGGCGTCGCCGGCGAAGGCGGCACGGAGTTGTTCGACTTTATCGTTTTTGTCGATGACGTTGAGCGATCGTTTTATTGGTTGCATTGCGTATCTTTCGTGGCGTGGGCGTCTCGCCCACGTTCGGACGCCACGACATGGGCGACACGCCCGCGCCACGGCTTCTTCGCCTCCGCCTTCACCCGCTGATGGTCACGAACTGCCCGGCGTGGGCGTGCAGGCGCTGCACCATCCCCGCCAGGCCGTTGCGTCGGCCCATGGTCAGGTGCTGGTCGAGGCCGAGTCGTTTGAAGAAGGCTTCGATGTCGAAACCGAGGATCGCCCGCGACGACTGGCCGCTGAACAGCTTCTGCAGAATGCCGATCAACCCGCGAACGAGGTCGGCGTCGCTGTCGGCGAGGAAGTCGAGCTTGTCGCCGCCGCCAGGGTGCTTTCGGGCGACGAGGTGCACGGTGCTCTGGCAGCCGTGCACGCGCGACAGATCGTTCTTGAACTCCGTCGGCATTGGCAGCAGTTTCTCGCCCATTTCGATCAGCACCTGGTACTTGTCTTTCCAGTCTTCGAACATGTCGAAGGTATCGATCAGGTCCGCCGCGGCCTCGTCGAGCGAAGGCGCCGACGGCTCGGGGAAGCGCACGGTCTCGGCGGTGACTTTGGCCGCCGCCGCCTTGGGCCGCGCGGCGGCGATGATCCGGGCGAGCGCGGTGACGAAGCGGTCGACGTCATCGCGCGTGTTGTACATCGCGATCGACGCCCGCGCCGTCGCCGGGATGCCGAAGCGGTCCATCACCGGCTGGCAGCAGTGGTGGCCGGTGCGGACGGCGATGCCTTCCAGATCGAGCATGACGCCGACGTCGTGGGCGCTCAGCGGCGGGTTGTCGATCACGAACGAAACGACGCTCGCCTTCTCGGCCGCCGTGCCGACGAGGCGCACGCCTTCGACGCTGCTGATCCGCTCGGTCAGGTAGGCCAGCAACTCTTTCTTGTACGCCCGCACGTTCTCCAGGCCGACCGATTCGAGGTATTCCAGCGCCGCGCCCAGCCCGATTGCCCCGGCGATGTTCGGCGTGCCGGCCTCGAACTTGTTCGGCAGCGCCGCATAGGTGGTCTTGGCGAAGGTGACGCGCTCGACCATGTCGCCGCCGCCCTGGTAAGGCGGCATCTTCTCAAGCAGCTCGCGCCGGCCCCACAGCACGCCGATGCCCGTCGGGCCGAACACCTTGTGGCCGCTGAAGGCATAGAAATCGCAGTCCAACGCCTGCACGTCGGTCGGGGCGTGGGCGACCCATTGCGCGCCGTCGATCAGCACGCTCGCGCCGACGCTGCGCGCCATGGCGATGATCTGCTCCACCGGCGGCAGCGTGCCGAGCGAGTTGCTGGCGTGCGAGACCGCGACCATCTTCACGCGGCTGCTGAGAATCGTGGCGAACTCTTCGAGCACCACTTCGCCGGCGTCGTTGATCGGGATCACCCGCAGCTTCGCCCCGCTCGCCTGGCAGGCCATCTGCCAGGGCACGATGTTGGAATGGTGCTCGAGCGCGGTGATGACGACTTCGTCGCCTTCAGTGAGGAACGCCCGCGCAAACGCATGGGCGACGAGGTTGATCCCCTCCGTCGTGCCGCGCGTGAAGATCACCTCGGCCGGGTCGGGGGCGTTGATGAACCGCGCGACCGTGCGACGGGCCGCTTCGTACCCTTCGGTCGCCACCTGCGACAGCTCGTACACGCCGCGGTGAATGTTGGCGTTCTGCTTCTCGTAATAGTTCCGCACCGCATCGATCACGATTTGCGGCTTCTGGGTCGTGGCCCCGTTATCGAGATAAACCAGCGGCTTGCCGCGCGCGTGCGTCTGCAGGATCGGGAAATCACGGCGAACGACGAGCGGGTCGAAGGTGATTGGGGGTGTAAGGGTCGCGGTCATCAGATCAATATTATAGGACAATTTATGGCCTATGTACGCTCTTTTTGACCGGCGGGAGAAGCAGAACGCCGAGGCCGTCGAGGGAACTCGAATGTTCGCGCGTCTCGCGACCCGTGGGGTGGGCGTCCCGCCCGCCAGCATAACGTGTTTTTTGGCGG
>DASVSS010000060.1:0-30750 GCA_036387945.1 Tepidisphaeraceae bacterium
CGCCGACGCTCGAAGAGCCCTCACCCCGACCCTCTCCCAGAGTACTGGGCGAGGGAGGAAGAGCGACGCTCTCGCGCTGCGGGGCGTTGTTGGCGCGGTAGCCGTCGATGAACTCCATCGCGAGCCAGCGGAAGATGTAGTCGACCGGGCTCTTGGCCATCGGGATGTCGTGGTTGCGGGTCATGCCGCTGGGCTCAAAGCGGACGTGCTCGAATTTGCGGACGAGGCTCTCGACGGGGACGCCGTATTGGAGGCTGACGCTGACGAGCGTGGCGATGGTGTCCATCAGGCCGCCGATGGTGGAGCCTTCCTTGGCCATCGTGATGAACACTTCGCCGGGCGTGCCGTCTTCGTAGAGGCCGACGGTGATGTAGCCTTCGTGGCCGGCGATGTCGAACTTGTGGGTGACGGCGTTGCGGGTGTCGGGGAGGCGGCGGCGTAACGGTCGTTCGACGATGCGTTCTACGATCTTTTCGATCACGCGGGTGTCGACGGGTTCTAGGTTGGTTTCTTCGCTCCTTGCCACTGAAGTGGCAAGGCCGGTGACTTGTTGGGCGACTTCTTCCTGGGCGGCTTTGACTGCGTCGGCGTCTTCTTCGTCGGTGGCTTTTTCGGCCTCTTCGTCGCTCTTGATGTTGAGGGGCTGGCTGAGCTTGCTGCCGTCGCGGTAGAGGGCGTTGGCCTTGAGGCCCAGTTCCCAGCTCAGGCGGTAGGCAGACTTGATGTCGTCGACCGTGGCCTCGTTGGGGAGGTTGATCGTCTTGGAGATCGCGCCGCTGATGAACGGCTGGGCGGCGGCCATCATGCGGATGTGCCCGCCGGCGGCGATGAAGCGCTGGCCGGTCTTGCCGCACTTGTTGGCGCAGTCGAAGACGGGCAAATGCTCGGGCCGCATGTGCGGGGCGCCTTCGACCGTGCCGCGCCCGCAGATGACGGCGCTGGCGGCGTCGATCTGCTGCCTGGTAAAGCCCAGGTGCCGCAGCAGGTTGAAGCCCGGGGCCTGCCACACGCTCGGGTCGACGTGCAGGGCTTTCATCTGCTCTGCGCCCAGGGCCCAGCCGTTGAAGGCAAAGCCCAGTTCGAACGTGCCGGGCAACTGCTGCTCGATCGCGTCGAGCGTTGCGTTGGTGAAGCCCTTGGCCTTGAGCGTCACGCGGTTGATGTGCGGGGCGTCGGTGAGCGTCATCGTGCCCAGGACGTACCGCATGATGTCGTTGACCTGGGTGGCGTCGTAGCGCAGGTTTTCCAGGGCCGGCTGAAGCGACTGGTTGGCGATCTTAAAGTACCCGCCGCCGGCGAGCTTCTTGAATTTCACCAGGGCGAAATCCGGCTCGACGCCGGTGGTGTCGCAGTCCATGAGCAGGCCGATCGTGCCGGTGGGGGCGATGACGGTGCTCTGGGCGTTGCGGTAGCCGTGCTGCTCGCCGAGGGCGAGGGCGCGGTCCCAGCATTCGTTGGCGCTCATGAGCAGCTGCCGATTGGCGAGGGTATCGCCGGCGGTGAACTGCCGGCCGTCGATGCCGACGGGCAGGATGTCCAGGCCCTCGTAGTCGCCGTAGGCGCGCTTGGCCGTGGCGTCGCTCTGCACGTCGTAGGCGGCGCGGCGGTGGTTACGCATGACCCGCAGCATGTCGTCTTTGTTTTCGTCATAGCCGGGGAACGCGCCCAGCTCGCGCGCCATGTCCGCCGACGTGGCGTAGCTTTCGCCGGTGAGGATCGCGGTGAGGGCGGCGCAGATCGCGCGGCCTTTGTCGCTGTCGTACGGGATCCCCGCCTGCATGAGCATCGCGCCCAGGTTCGCGTAGCCGAGGCCGAGCGTGCGGAACTTGTAGCTCAATTTTGCGATCGCTTCGCTCGGGAAGCTGGCCATGAGCACGCTGATCTCGAGCACGATCGTCCACAGGCGGCAGCCGTGCTTGAAGCCTTCGACGTCGAAGCTGCGCGTCTCGGGGTCGAAGAACGTCAGCACATTCAGCGACGCGAGATTGCAGGCCGTGTCGTCGAGGAACATGTACTCGCTGCAGTTGTGCACCGTCAGCCCGCCGGCGATGAAGCTGCTCGTCGCCGGCTCGGTGAGGTCGAACACCTGCTGCTGGCCGAGCGGCGTGAGGGTGGCGAACTTGTCCCAGTGGGCGGCGGGGGAGCTGGTGGCTGGGAGTTGGGAATTGGTGTTGCGCGACAAGAGGATGAGCTGGTCGCGGCGGCGGGCGTCGAGAAAGTTGATGTGCTTGACGAAAAGGCCCAGGCTGCCGGCGTCGATGCAAAGGGTGTTGCGCGCGTCACTGCCGGTGCGGGCGGCCTCGCCGTCGGTGGTCTTGATGCTCGACTTAATGCCGAAGCCGCAGAGCAGAAGCTGCACGTCTTCGAGCAGCCCGCGGCCGCGGCTGGCGAGTGTCACTTCGCCATCGACGACGTTGCCGTCGGCGGTGAAGAGGGCCTTGAGCATGTGCTTTTGTGCCGCGAGGCCGACGGTGAAGGCGTCGTCGGCGAAGCGCGTCTCGCCGGCGGCGACGCGCACGAACGCGCGCAGGCGCGAGAGCAGGCGGCGGTTGGTGACCGTCAGCGCCAGCGTCTGCTGGCCGCGGGGTTCGTCGGCGTCGCCGGCGACCATGAGGTCGTTGGCATAATCGTCGGGGTACTTGTTGGCATAGAAGTGACTAGCGGCATAGGCCGAGAGCTGCTCGGCGGCGCCGGGCTCGACGCAGCGGTCCAGGTGCAGTGCGCTAAGCTCGCCGTTGGCGGTGCTGGCGAGCATGCCCGCGAGATGGAACAGCGGGGCGTCCTGCGGCTCGCCGATCTCGCTCGTCGACGCCGCGTCGAATGCCGGCAGGGCCAACTCGTCGGCCGTCGTCAGGTTTGCGGCCTCGACCCAGCCGCGCCGCTTCGTCCACACTTTGTGGTCCGCCGTCAGCTTCACGCCGTAGCCGCCCACGGTGCGGAGCTGGAACACCTCGCGTGTGCCGGTGGGGAACGCGCCTTCGGTCTGCTCGATGCGCTTGCCATCGACGTTGGTGACTAGGCGCGACGGCAAGTGGATCATCTGGTCGATCCGCCGCCAGATGCCGCCGGGCGTGAGCACCCGGGTGTCGGCGGTGACGCACGGGTTGCTGGCGTTGATCCGTCCGCTCTGCGGGCAGGTGTGCCACTGGTTGATCGTGGTGTCGAACTGCACGCCGGGGTCGGCGCAGCGCCAGGCGGCGAAGCTGATCTGGTCCCACAGGTCACGGGCCTTGAGGTTCTTGGCGCTCTTGGCCTTTAGGCGGTACTTGAGCTCCCAATCGGCGTCGGCGTCGATGGCTTCGAAGAAGCTGTTGGGGATGCGCACGCTGTTGTTGGAGTTTTGCCCGCTCACGGTCATGTACGCTTCGCCATTGAAGTCGTAATCGAGCTTGAGCTTGAGCTTCTTCGCCAGTTCCTGCTGGTCTTTGGCCAGCACCTTCATGCCCTCGGCGAGGGCGGCGACCTTAAGCTCTTCGCGGACTTTCCAGTTCACGAAATCTTCGATGTCCGGGTGATCGAGGTCGAGGCAGACCATCTTGGCGGCGCGGCGGGTGGTGCCGCCGCTCTTGATCGCGCCCGCGGCGCGGTCGCCGATTTTGAGGAAGCTCATCAGCCCGCTGCTGCGTCCGCCGCCGGCGAGCTTTTCGCCGTCGCCGCGGACTTTGGAAAAGTTGCTGCCCGTGCCGCTGCCGTATTTGAAGAGGCGCGCCTCGCGCGTCCACAAGTCCATGATGCCGCCTTCGTTCACCAGGTCGTCGGCGACGGATTGGATGAAGCACGCGTGCGGCTGCGGGTGTTCGTAGGCGTTGGACGACTGCGTGAGTTCGCCGGTCTTGGGGTCGCAGTAGTAGTGGCCCTGCGCCGGGCCGGTGATGCCGTACGCCCAATTCAGGCCGGTGTTGAACCACTGCGGGCTGTTGGGAGCGCACTGCTGGTTGAGCAGCATGTGGCACAGCTCGTCATAAAACGCCTGCGCGTCTTCGGCGGTGTCGAAGTAGCCGTGCGTTTCGCCCCAGTGCCGCCAGCAGCCGGCGAGACGGTGGATGACTTGCCTCGCGCTCTTTTCCGGTCCGGTGCTGCCGTCTTCCTGCGGCACGCCGGCCTTGCGGAAGTACTTGCTGACCATGATGTCGGTGGCGAGTTGGCTCCACTTGGCGGGAATCTCGGCGCCGGTCATCTCGAACACGATTGATCCATCAGGGTTGGTGATGCGGCTCGTGCGCTTCTCCCACTTGACGGTGGAGAACACGTCTTGGCCTTCTTTGGTGAACCTGCGGGTGATTTTCATGACTGGATTCCTTCCACTGATGCGTTACGACGACTGCGAATAAATCGAGAATAGATTGAATGGTGTTAACGGGACGGGGCCGCCGGCGGGGCGGCCGGGGTGTCGGTCGGGCGCGGCGGCAGGTTGCGGCGCTCCTGCCGCACTTCGCCGCTGCCTTCGGCGATGAGAAGAATCTGGTACTCGCCGGCCGGCAGTCGGCCCTTCGAAAGGCGGGCACCCGAGGCGAACACGCCTTCGGCTCCGACGCGCACGATCTGCCGCCGGGCGACGAACGCCTCGGCGACGCTTTCGCCTTTTTCGTTGACGACGCGCACGACCGAGCCGGCTTCGGTCCAATCGACCAGCGGCAAGGGGCCGCGCGCCACGAGCGTCTGGGCCGCAAAGCCGCTCAGTGATTGACGTGTGACCTCGACCTGATCGCCCGAGCGCGACGCCGGCCGCTCCATCGGCGCCTGCGGCGGGGTGGCGGCGTCAAGCGGCTCTACCGTCGCCGGCCGCGACGCCGGCTCGCCGATGGCGCCGGCGGGGGCTTCGTTGGGCGTCTTGTCGGCCTTGTTCACCGGCTGCGCGACGGGGGTCGCCTGGCAGCCCGCGCCCGCGACGAGCAGCGCGCCGGCGATCAGGACCTGCCGCAGTGATAACGCGGAGAAACTGTGAAAGCGCGCTTCGCCCGAGCCGGACGCACACGACGAAACCGATTGCGTGACGAGACGAACCACGCGGACACCTTCCTCTGAACCCAAGTTCGGCGTTGCGGCCAAAACGGCTTGACCGCAAATCCCAACACCTTGTGTTTTTCGAGCAGGGCATCCATACCAGATGTGGCCATTACACGATCATCGTGCGCAGGCGACCAAGCGCCCACGGCTCGGCCGTGGGGCTGTCAGGCGGCTGGGGTCAACGGGCGAACAACAAACGGTAATTCGAGCGGCGATTGAATTCCTGGTTCTGCGCGATCGTTTTGCCGTCAATGGCGACCAGACCATTGGCGGGCGAGATCGTCAGCCGCTGGCCGCGTCGGACGGCGTAGGTCTTCACGAGCTTTGACTCCGTGGCGTCGTACAAATACGCCCGGCCGTCGTCGTCGGCCTTGTAGGAGAGTTCCCCGCCACGCGATTCGGCAACGACGCGGGCGTCGTCAGGCACCGCGCGGCTTACGTCGCGCGTGTCACGGTCCCGCAAATCGTCGTCCCGGCCGGTGCGGTCGCGGTCGAGGCGGTCACGATCCAAGCGGTCGCGGTCGTCGCGCGTGCTGCCGCCGACGCCGGTGCCCGTGCGCCGGCCGTCGAAGTAGATGCGGTGGGTGTTTTCGCTCACCAGCCGCACCTTCTCTCCCGAGCGGCCGTTGATGGCGACGCGGTCGTCGCCGGGGCTGATGGTCAGGGAATCGCCTTCGAGCAGGTCGTCTGTAAAGAGCACGTTCCGATCGGTGGCGTCGTACAGATACACGCGGCCATTGGCCGTAGCGCGGTACGAAAGCGCCCCCCGGCCTTCGGCGACTTTGCGGGCGTTGGACGGAATGCGCGAATCCGAAAGATCGTCGCGGCGCGACGTCGTGCCGGTGTCGCTATCCCCGCTCGAGAGGCAACTCGCCCCCAGCAGCGGCACGGTGCACAGCAGCACGGCGGCGCTGAGAACCTGACGGCGGGCGCTGGCGGTGAGGCGGGCAAACGAGCGGGGGGACTGCGACATGTCGGATCTCCTTCGGCCTGATGAATCCACCGCCCTGCGTTTCCGCAGGGCGGTGGAGGAAAATCACTCACTCTTCTTACGATCGAACAGCAAACGGTAATTCGACCGCTTGTCGAGGTCGATATCACGGCTCGCGGTCTTCTGGTCGATCGCGATGGCGTTGCTGCGCGGGGAGACGGTGATCCGCTCGCCGCGCTCAAGGCGCCAGCTCTCGATGACCTTGTTGTCGGTGGCGTTGTACAGGTACGCCATGCCGTCGGCTTTGGCTTCGTACGACAGCTCTTCGTTGCGGCCTTCGGCGACGACTTCGGCGGTGTCCGGCACGCGGGCACGGTCGGCGGTCTGGCGGCTGCGCCGGTCTTCACGATCGGCACGATCGGCAGAACTCGCGGTATTCCCGCGGTCGTCGTCGCGGCGCACGCGACGTCCGCCGTTGACGGCGTCACGGGCTTCTTCGGTCACATAGAAGATCGCGTACGTGTGGTCGCGGTTGAAGTCGATGGCCTCGCCGCTCTTGCCGTTGACCTGCACGGCGTTGTCGCGGGTGTTGAAGCCGTACCGCATGCCCTTCTTGAGCTCGATCGAGTGGATCGGGCGCTCCCCGGCGGTCATGTCGACGAGCCACACCTGGCCGTCTTCGGGGATGGTGTACTCGGCTTCCCGCTTCGATTCCTCGACCTTCCGGGCCTCGCGGACGATCTTGGGCACGTCGCGCTGGGCAAGGACCGGCGCGGCGGGCATGGCGAACGTCATGGCAAGGCCCATCAGGCCGGCGACTACAAACTTCGAACGTTTCATTGGCAACCTCCGTTGCTGCTGGCCACCCACGGCCCGGGCAGAACAAGCCCGGTCGAAACCTCGGGTGACATACGTCAATCCAAGGGCAGGACAGGCGAAGGAAGGTGAAGTTTGCTCTGAAACGGTATTCATTTTCAATGCGTCGGCCGGTACTCGGCTGCCGGCTGCGTGCCCGGTGCGTCCGCCTCGGCCGTCGAACCGTAAGTCGTGGGAACGAACACGACGGTGTAGTGGTGATCGGGGTCGATCGACAATAACTGCTCCACCGTCGGCTGGGTTGAAGAGCCGGGCGAAGAGCCGGCGATCAGCGCCTTTGACTTGGCGTCGAGCGTGAACAGCGTCGGGGACGCTGCCATCTCCGGCGTGACCTGGGCGTAGAAAATCTTGCTCGCAACAGTGTCGTCGAAAACGCTCAGCTCGCCCGGCTGTGAAAGAACGAACATCATCGGCGGCTTGCCGGAGACGACAACGTTCCTCGCGTGGTTGGCGTGGAACGCCCGCGGCCCGCCCCCGGCACAGCCGCAAAGCAGTGCCGCGACGCACGCGGCAGACGTTGAAAGGAAAAATTTGGGCATGAACGTCATTTCGTGACTTTTTCGGTCCCGTCAGCAACACAATCATCGGGCACAACGGCCTACAACGCCGTGGCAGCGTTAGTCGACCATCGGCAGCGTAAGCCCCGCCTGGTCCTGGTACTTGCCGCCCTTGTCGGCGTAGCTGACGGCGCACACGCGGTCGGCCTTGAGGAACACCATCTGCGCAATCCCCTCGTTGGCATAAATCTTGGCCGGCAGGGGGGTGGTGTTGCTGATCTCGATCGTCACCTTGCCGCGCCATTCGGGCTCGAGGGGGGTGACGTTCACGATGATGCCGCAGCGGGCGTAAGTGCTTTTGCCCACACAGATCGCCAGCACGTCGCGGGGGATGTGGAAGACTTCGACCGTCTCGCAGAGGGCGAAACTGTTCGGCGGGATGATGACGTGGTCGCGGCCGCTGTTTTTGGTGTCGACGGTGACGAACAGATCGTCCGTAAACGCCTTCGGATCGACCACCGCCTGCCCGCCGGTGCGGCTGACGTTGGTGAAGATCTTAAAGCTCGTGCCGACGCGCACGTCGTAGCCGTAGCTGCTGACGCCGTAGCTGATCCGGCCGCCGCGTTTGACGTTTTCTTCGAACGGCTCGATGTGAACGAGTTCGCGGATCTGAGAATCGCACAGCACGCCCATGGGACGACCTTTCGCCGCCGGCAGACGCGGTGCGTCGGGCCGGGCGAGTTAACCATTGGCGATCCGTCGGTTTACCTAACGCCGCGCTCCGCGAGGCGAATCCGTCGAAAATGCATCACCCGCAGCGGGCGGGCCCGCAGGGCAGACGACGAAGGCGAAAACGGCGTTTTCCCCTGAGAAACCGCCTTGCCGTCGCGTTGCCCACTTTACACAACATCTGGTGGAGCGTCAATCAGAATTCCACAAGATAAGGGCAAACCTGATAGCGCGTTTCGAATAGATCGTTCGCGCCATCGGGATTGCGATGGTACATCAGCGGACACCCAATCCCGGCCGAAAAAAATCTCGGCCCCACGTTGTCCACTGCCCCTGCACCCCAGAGTGGTGGACAACTTCCAAGGTCCGGGAAAATCTGGCATTCGGCCACGCACTCACAGGCTGAAGGCCAAGCCGCAGCACCCCGAGGAACGGCCTCTGCTCCCTCCCCCTCCGGGGAGGCAGGTGAGGGCGGGTGTGTGCCTCATCACAATCAAGTGCCTCTCCGGTTCCTCCCCTGCGGGGGAGTTTAGGTGGGGGCGGGCGGGTGCCTCGTCGCAATGAAGCACCTGGACGCTCGGCCCTCTCCCTACCCTCTCCCGGGGTACCGGGCGAGGGGTTTTATTGCTGGCGGCAGCGAGTCGCTCTTGCAGGTGAGAGGCCGCCCCCACCTAACCTCCCCCGGAAGGGGAAGAACCGGATATCCGCCGACGTTACTGGGCTCCGGACGTCGGTGGTCACCCGCCGCTGCCAAGGCGCAGTCCGCCGGCGGTGTCGACCACGAACGAACTGGCAACGCCCGCCTGCTGCGTGCAGTCGGCCTGCAGGCGCTTGCTGACGTCGGCGAACGTGACCGTGAATGGGGTCAGCGCCGACGACAGATCCACATCCGGCGGCAACTGCGGCGCGCGAGCATTGATCTGCGCGTCGGCGGATTTGATGAATGCCGCCGCGGCGTCGATCTCGACGCGGACGTCGGCGTCGAGCCGGGCGACGGCGTCGAGGTTGCTGTTGCCGAGCACGATCGCGCCCGCGGGCGCGATCGTGAAGAACCCGCCCACGCCGCCGGCGCTGGCATTGATGACGCCTTCGCCGTCGACGACGAGCACGTCAACTGCCCCGATGCGGATGTTGCCCCCGTTGCCCCGGGCGTTGGTGCTGATGCGCGTGCCCTGACGGTCCTTCGTAACGTCGACCGGCTCGCCGGTCCCGCGGAGGATGAGCGTGCCGACCGGGCCGACCTGGATGTTACCCGCATTCCGTTCGCTCGCGGCGAGCATTCGGCCGTCGTTGTCGATCACCACGCGTGGGGCGCTGACGATCAGATCGCCTGACGTTGCGCCGTCGCGCAGGCTGACGGACGTGACTTCCAATTCCGCCCCGTCCGTGACGCGGACGCGGTCGGCGGCGGTCACGCTCACACGGCCGGCGTCGCCGAGCAGATCCTGCGGGGTGTCGTTGCCTTCGGCCAGGAACGCCGAGCGCGCGAAGATGCCGGTGAAGAACTCACCGCCCCCTTCGTTGCCCGTCCGTCCGGTCGCGATGACGTTGCGGGCGGTGACCTCGACATTCCCGCCGCGCCCCGGCCCGAGCGTGGTGGCGGTGATGACGCCGCCGTCTTTGAGCAGCAAATCGCCGGTGAGGTTGACCGTCACCAGCCCGCCGGCGCCGCCGGTGCTTTGCTCGCCGGCGCGGGATTCGATGCCGGTGAAGTTGAAGCCGCCGCCGTCGATGGTCAGGTCGGCGGCGTTGACGGTGACGTCGCCGGCCTGCCCGGCGCCGAGCGTGCGGGCGCGGATTTCGGCGTTGCGGAGCAGGCGCACGCCGTCGGCGTTGAGAAAGATCGACCCGCCGGTGGCGGCGTCGCGCTGTTTGCCGAGCGTCTGCGCCGCTATGCCGGTGAAGGCGTCGCCGCCGCCGCCGTCGATCGTGATCGTGCCGGTGCGCTGCGTGTAAATCTGCGGGCCGACGAACCCGCCGTCGGTGCTGGTGAGCACTTGCCCGCCGGAGGTGATCTGCAGATCGGCCGATTCCAGGGCAATGCCCTTGCCGCTCAGCGGCGCGCCTGGAGTGGCGGCGGTGAGGATGCTCTGCACGAGCGTGCCGTCACGAATCCGCAGCCGGTCGACGCCCGTGAGCGCGATGAGCCCGGCTTCACCGACGCCAAGCCCCCGTCCGCCGCCGCTGGCGTTGGACTGCAGCGTGGCGGCCGAGAGATCAAGGTCGCGGGCGCTGACGTTGATGCCCAGGCCGATGCTGCCCGGGGATGCCGAGGCGTCGACCGTGCTGTTGCGAATGCTCACGCGATCAGCGGCGGCGGTGAAGTAACCCGCCTGCGTGACGTCGACCTGCGTCGCCCGGCCGGCGCGGTCGGCCAGGAGCGCGATCGAGCCGCCCTCGGCCAGGCTCGATTTGCCGCCGCCGAAGCGATCGCCGGGGATCGGCGTTTGTCCGTCGCCGCCGGCGGCGAAGCGCACGTCGCCGCCGGGCGCGACGACGGTCACTCCCGCGAGCGAGACGTCGCCGGCGGTGAACGACAGATTGTTCCCCAGTGTCCCCGCCACCGCGGGCACGAAGCGCGCCCCGCGGACGGCGATGCCCGCGGCGCCGGGCAGAAAACCGAACGCGCGCGGCTCGGCGCTGGAAAGCGTCGGCGCGTCGCCGCCCCGGGTGTCGAGCGTCGTGCCGTCGGCGAAGCCCACCGACGCCGCGGTCGATAAGTGCAGCCCGCCGGCGACTTCGAACACCGCCGTCGGGCCGACGACGATGCCGCGCGGGTTGATGATGAACAACTGCGCGCCGGCGATCTCACTGCGCACGAGCCCGTTGATGCTCGACGCCTGCCCGCCGGTCACGCGGGTGATGACGTTCGTCAGCGGCACGCCGCTGGTGAACCGCACGCTCTCACCGCGGTCGATGCGCAAATCGCTCAGGCTGATGAGCAGGTTTTTGCCCGACACCTTGCCGAACGCTTCGCTGAGCTGGTAGTTCGGGCCCGTCAGCGGGCCTGTAAAACCAGTGTTAAGTGTATTGTCGATGGCAACGTTGCCGGCCAGGGCCGCCGCGTGCAGGGTGATGGTGGCCGCGGCAGTCACGCACGTCCGGACACGGTGGAGGGGAATCATCTTGGCGCGGATCGTAACCGATCGGCACGGGATCGCGTGGAGGTTTTTTCGTCGCGCGTTCTCGCGCGTCCGTGTCAGGTGCGCTTGAGGAAGTCGCTCGTGGCCCCGTCGCTTAAGCGACGGGCCGCTGGTGCTCGACGTGTTTTTGATCGGGAGCTCGGACGAACGTCGCGGGTAAAAAAGAATCAGACCGGAGAGGAGCCACCGCCTCCGGTCTGATCAAGGAAGTCGAACGTCGTGAAATAAAATCTAGCAACCGACGCGAGCGAGTCAATACGAATATCAGTTATCAACAGGCGCGGCCGCTTCGGCCTCGGGCATGTTCATCGGCCGGGCGCTACTCGATCAATGAGCGAATGTGCGATTCGATCTGCGACCACGTCGCCGCGTCGCGCCGTGCGTAGGTGAGGTTGGTCTTGAGCCAGTCGATCGGGTTGCCGATGTCGTGACGCCTGGATTTGAGCACGACGCCGTGCACGGGGCCGGTGGCGAGTTGGCGCTTGATCGCGTCGGTGAGCTGGATCTCGCCGCCCTTGCCGGGGGGCGTGGCTTCGATGTGCGCGAACACGTCGGGCGTGAGGACGTAGCGCGCGGCGATCGCAAGGCGCGACGGCGCATCCTCGCGCTTCGGCTTCTCGACAAGCTGGTCGATGCGGATCACGCCCTCGCCGATGACGTCGCCGCCGACGATGCCGTAGCGCTCGACTTTTTCGGCGTCCACTTCCTCCAGGCCGATGATCGTGGTCCCGTACTTTTCGTACGCCGCGACGAGTTGCTGGCTGGGCGTCTCGCTGGCGCCGGAGAAGATCGTGTCGCCGAGGCAGCACAAAAACGCCACGTCTCCGACGTGCTGTTTCGCCTGCAGCACGGCGTGGCCGAGCCCGCGCTGCTCGAGCTGCCGGGTGGAATGGACGCGGATTTTCTCCTGCAATTTCAGCACCGAATCGATCAGGGCCGTCTTCCCGCCCGCCTGCAGGCGGGCCTCGAGCTCGGGGTAGCGGTCGAAGTGATCTTCGACCGCCTTCTTGTCCCGCGACACGATCAGCAGCACGTCCGTCGCCCCCGCGCCGGCGGCCTCTTCGACGACGTACTGGATGGTCGGCTTATCCAATACGGGCAACATCTCTTTGGGAATCGCCTTCGCGGCGGGCAGCATGCGCGTCCCGAACCCGGCGGCGGGGATGACGGTTTTGGTGATCATGTGTTTTGACGCTCGGGTTAAACACGAAGGGCACGAGGGGCACGAAAGGCACGAAAGAAGAGGTTCCGAGAAGAGAATCCGACTATGTCACAGGACGACGCGTGCGACGCCGTCTTTGATCAGGGCCTTGTTGAAATTTACCAAGAAGCCTAAGCGTAACTTTGTTAGTTTCAGGTAGGTGATGATTTGGGTTTTGAAGATCGGCTCCATCTCCTTGACCGATTTGACCTCGATGATGATGCGGTCTTCGACAAGGAGATCGATGCGAAGGGCGTCGTCGATGCGATGACCACGGTACTCGATAGGCAAGGTGACTTGGCGGCAGACTTTCAGTCCGCGAGACGCGATCTCCCAGGCAAGGCATTTTTCGTAAACCGATTCGAGCAATCCTGCACCCGTCTCGGAATGGACGGCAAAGATGCAATCAACGATCACGGTCGCCATACGCTCCGTTTCGGCATCCAGCGACGTCTGCTTCTGCATCATCTTCGTGCCCTTCGTGTGCTTCGTGCCTTCGTGTTTAACCAGCGCGTAAAAAAATGTCGGGCTTCAGCACGGTGCAGTTGATCGCCTTCATGGCGGTGACGAGTTTTTCGTAGCCGGCTTCGCCGTGGTAGACGCCGCAGGTGGCGCCGCCGCTGCCGGCGAATTTGGCGCTGCTGCCGGCGGCGCGGGCGGTGTCGATCATGCGCTGGTTCTCCGGGGCGATCTGCATGATCGTCTTGCGCAGCTCGAAATTCTCGTCGGTGACTTTGTGCAGCTCGTCGAAGTCGGCCTTCTCGATCGCGGCGCGGCCGCGATCGGTCAGGGCGCGGTACTTTTCCATCGCGCCGACGACGGTGGGATCGCCTTTCTCGAACAGGGCCTTGAGATTGCGGTGCGTGACGTCGCTGACTTCGGCACGCTCGGCGTCGAAGGCGACGTACAGCGGCAGCGGCTGCGGGGGCTTGAGCGGGACGTACTCGCCGTAGCCGCGCGAATCGAGCAGCTTTTTATCGAAGTCCATGTAGACCAGGCCTTCGTAGCTCTGGATCACGCGGTCCTGCAGGCCGGCGGTGATGCCCAGCTCGTCGCGTTCGGCCGAGAGCACGACGCCGGGCATCAGGTGCAGGGGGATCTCGACGTTATAGAACTGCATGAGCGCCCGCATCGTCGCCACCACGATGCCGCTCGACCCGCTCAGGCCGACTAGCCGGGGGATGTTCGTCTCGAACGCGAGGCGGAAATTGCGGTCGTGCAGGGTGAGGTTCTGCTGGCGGGCGAAGTCGTGGAACTTTTTGACCGCCGCCTTCATCAGCCGCAGCCCGCCGTAATAGCCGTACAACTTTTGGTCGCGCAGAAAGTCCTTCACGCTCGCGTGGCGGGCAAAGTCGCTGGGGGTGGGGACGATCTCGAAAGTGTCGCTCTCGGTGAGGGTGACGGTCGCCGAGAACTGGCGGATGACGAACGAGATCGTTTTGCCGAAGTACCCGTCCGAGGGATTGCCGACCAGGCCGGCACGGGCGAAGGCGTTTGCGGTGATGGTCATGGGGCGGCAACCATCGAACGGCGGGGCCGGCGTGTCAAGAACCGTCTGGCGCGACCACCGCGGCGGCGGGACGTGGGGCGGGGCGGGCGGCGTCCGATATTAAACCGATTTTTCTTGCGTTCGCGGCCAGTCCACGGTTAGCTACCGAGCCTCGAGCTACGCATGTCTGACGCGAATCAATCAACGCCGTCGCCCGTGAAGTCCTCGCAGGCCTCCGCCGTGAAGTCGCCGGCAAAAGCGACCAGGCCCGCGGCGAAACGCCCGAAATCCAAGCCGCTCCCGCCGTACAACGTGATCCTGCTCGACGACGACGACCACACGCACGAGTACGTGATGGAAATGCTCAACAGCATCTTCGGCTACGACGCGCCCAAGGGCTTCGTCATGGCCGAGGAAGTCGACCGCCGCGGCCGCGCGATCGTGTTCACCACGCACAAAGAGCTCGCCGAGCTCAAGCGCGACCAGATCCACTGCTTCGGCGGCGACTGGCGCGTCGCGACGTGCCAGGGGGCGATGTCGGCGGTGATCGAAAAAGCGGACGGGTAAGGCGCCCTGAATTCGGAACGATGATGGCCGGATAACAAGACGCGCAGTGGCGTCTGCTTCCCTCTCCTGGTATCCCGGGAGAGAGTTAGGGAGAGGGCTTGGGCATACGGAGAATGAGGCACTCGAGCATCGGGTGCCACGCTAGGTACGCCTGGCCTTGTCACCCGCATACGCAGCTTGCGCGGCAGATGACCAGGTGATTCGCAGGGGTGCGGGCACCGCACCGATCCGATCGCACCATTGACACCAATGGTGCGGTGAACGCGCACTACGAACCGTTTCATCCCAAGACCGCGGCGTTATTCGCGCGGCGGCTCGATCCGGATGATCTGCGTGTTTCCGCCGCGCAGCGCTTCCAGCACAACCGCCTCGCGGGGCCTGGCTTTGCGGAATTCTTCGTACGCGACCTGGAACTGATCGACGCCGGTCACCGGCGTCTGGTTGACCTGCGTGATGAAGTCGCCGTTGCCCAGCTCGGCGGCTTGTGCGGCGCTTTGCGGGCGGATGAAGGCGACGACCGCGCCTTGGGTGTCGCGCGGCAGCTTGCGGCCATAAGTGTCATCGAACACCACATCGCGCAGCGTGAAGCCGAGGTCTTCGGCGGTGAAGCGCTTGGCGCGGTTCGCCTGGGCGGGGCGCTCGTCGAGCGTAACGGCCACTTCGCCCGCCGGCTGGCCGCGCTGGGTGATGACCGAGAGCTTCACCGTGTCGCCGACGTTGAGCCGGCTGACTTGCCGGGTAAAGATCATTGGCGATTCCTCGGGCAGATCGCCGCGCTCGAGCGGCTGTCCGTTGAGGGCGGTGATGATCATGCCGCGCTTCAGGCCGGCCTTGGCGGCGCTGAAATCGGGAATCACGTCGCCGATCTGCACGGCCACAATATTGCCCAGGCCGTAGAATTCGGCCACGTCCTTGCTCAGGCCCGTCAGCTGCGTCACGCCCAGGAACGGGTAGCGAATCTGCGTGGGCTCGCTTGGCGCTTTCTCGATCGCGGACAGGAAATCACGGGCCGGGACGAACATGCGCGTCGGCTCTTCGACGGGGCCGTACGGGTTGCGCGGGTCGTTGAGCATCACGGTGCGCCCGCCGGTGGCGGCGGGGCCGGTGGGGGTGAGAAAGATGCGGTCCGGCTGCGAGCCGACGAGCCCGATCGCTTCGCCGCCGGCGTTGAGGACCGGGGAGCCGATGATGCCCAGCCCCGCGCCGTCCACGAGCACCTGCGGCGTCGGCCCGCGCAGCAGGGCGGCGACGCGGGCGCTCATCTGATACGCCCCGTAACCCGCGACTTTCGGCAGCAGCCCGACGGTGTGAACCGTCTCGCCCACAGCCACCGCCCGCTCGACGAATGTCAGCGGAACGAACGTCTGCGACGCCCCGGCCTTGGCGGGTTTGACGTACGCGATGCCGTACCGCTCGTCGCGCCCCAGAAACGTGGCGTCGATCTCGGTTTCGTCGTCGCCGGGCAGGATGATTTTGAAATCCTTCATCTGCTCGTCGGGCAACTGCCGCGGCGTGAGATCGCCGTTGATGATCGTCAGCCCGTCGGCCCGCACGACCACACCGGTCCCGGCCAGATCGCGCCGGCCCATCTCGCCGGCGTAAGTGAACTGCACCACCACGAGCGACGGTTTGGCCTTATCGACCAGGCTGACGGCCGACGTTTCCTGCGCCGGGCGCTCTGCGACGCCCGGAATCCCGGCCGGCGCGGTCGCCGGCCCAGCCCCGGCCTGCTCGACCGGCATCGTCTGGGCCGTCACGAACGAAGAAAACGCGAGCGCCGCGGCGAGAGGGAGAACGAGTTGTTTCATCATTTCAAAGCCTTCAGAGGTAAGACCGACGCAGCGCATGCAGCCTTCGAATCGTCTGGGAACAAAGAACGCGAATATTCCAAAAACGTTCGCGGATGGGATCTTCGCGCCCGGTCTTCATTCGTGTCTATTCCTGCGTATTCGTGGACATTCGTGTTCCTGCTTTTCATTGATCGCGGCATGGCGACGCGCCCTACGGGTACGTCACTTTCAACAGCGCGTCCTTCAGGCCGCGGCTGCGCGACATCTGCAGCAGCACACGAGCGTCCTTGGCCTTGACGCTTTCGTCGAACAGCTTGATGAACGCGTCGAGGTCGGCGACGGGCTTGCCGTTGATCTGGCGAATGACGTCGCCCTGGCGCAGCTCGGCCTTGTCGGCAGGGAAGCCGCGGGTAAGGCTGGTGATGACCACGCCTTCGTCGTCGTCGAGCTGGTTGGCATTGGCGAAGGCGCGCGTCACGTCCTGCACGCTGAGGCCCCAGGCCTTGGCAGCCTTTTCTTCGCCGACAGCGCTTTCGAGCTTCACGGTGGTCAGGTTGAACGTCATCGGCTTGCCCGCCCGCAGGGCTTCGACGGCCACCGCCTTGCCAGTCGGCAGCCGGGCGATCATCGCGCGGGTGGGGGCGATTTCCTCAGGGAAGCGCACGTTCGTCGGCTTGCCGTCGATCGACAGCAGTATGTCCTGCGGCTTGATCCCCGCGATCGCCGCCGGCGAGCCGCGGTCGATGCTGTTGACGAGCACGCCTTTGTTGATGTCGATTTCGTAATACGTTTCCAAATCCTGCAGGGGCTTGAGATCGATGCCCAGATCCGCCCGCGTCACGCGCCCGCCGCTGGCGCCCCCGCCGGCGGAGGCGAGGATTTCATCGGCCACCGCCCTGGCGATGTCGATCGGGATGGCGAAGTTCAGCGCCTGCCCGGCGATCCCGCGGGTGTTGATGCCGACGATTTTGCCGGTCAGGTCGACTAGCGGCCCGCCGCTGTTGCCGGGGGCGATCGGCGTGTCCATCTGGATCCAGTTGCTGAACACCCCCGTCTCGTATTCGCCGATCGTCTGACGGTCGGGATAAAAGGTGCGCTCGTTGTTGCTGACAATGCCGAGCGTCATCGTGCGCGCCAGGCCGAACGGCGTGCCGATGGCGATCACGTCCTGCCCGACTTTCAGATCGCGGCTGGTTCCCAGCTCGGCGTGCTTGAAGGTGATCTTCCGGCGGGCGATTTCTTCCATGTCGAGCTGAACGATCGCCAGGTCCGTCCAGTGGTCGTCGCCGACGAGCTTGGCGGGCACGCGCTCCTTGTTGTAGAGCGTGATGTAAATCTCCGCCGCCCGGCCGGCGACGTGGAAGTTCGTCAGGACGTGGCCTTCCTTATCAATGATCACGCCCGACCCGATGCCGCGGCGGAGCGTGCGCTTGCCCTGCTCGAATTCTTCCTGCGCCACGTCCAGCCGCACGACGGCGGGGAAGACGTTCTGCGTGACGTCGGTCACCCGCTGCGGCGTGGCGGCGGGATATGGATCGGACGGCCGGGTTGCGGGGCCGCGCTTCGTGGCGGCGCAGCCGGTCAGAACAGAACAGAGGAGAAGGGCAGCGGTCGATCGGCGCAAGAGCGAGCGGGAAGTCGTTTTCAAAGTGCGGCGATTGTAGAAGCTTTCGCACGGCTGTCAGCGCGCCGGCACCGATGCGACGAATAACTTCGAATCCAGGCGACAAACATTCAGTCGATTCTGCGCGTCGAGCGCACCTCGCGGCTCGCCGCGCCACCTGCCGCGCAAGCCCTCTTCCCGAAGGCGTAAAAATACTTGGAGCGTGTTATGCGCTTTCAGAGCCGATGTGTCGCGATGGGCTGCTCTGGGTGCCACGGTCTGGTACGCCAGGCCGTGGCACCCGAGCTATGTTTCGCAACCCAAAGTGCGTACCAGGCTCTAGCACTTCACCCACGCTTCACTGTCTGCGCGTCCCGCCCGTGTTCGCGTCGCAGGACGCGCGCACGTTTGCTGCGGCCGCGATGAATACGGGCGGGACGCCCGCGGTATGGAATCCGTCGGCCGCTCGGTTGAGTCGAGCTGATAGATGCCCTCTGGTGGTTTTAGCTATTACGCGAGAGAGAACCGGAGGGCTTTGACTCGGCCAAATCGCGGCGGCTTTGGGGAAACGTCTTCACTTCCTGCACGAACGAGCGACAGCATAACGGCACAAGGCCGACCCGAGCGGCGGTGGCGCACAACGGCGTTGGACCGCGTCAACGTTTACTACAAAAGTAGTTATGAAAGGGCAAAAAAGTGTCGCCGGGTGATGAAGAGGGGGGGACTTCATCGGGGAAACCGGCGACACCCGGAGTATACATCGGTTTTGGTAAATTCCAAATGCTTTGGTGTTAAAATCTTCGCTCGATCCACCGCTCGCCGCGCCGCGCCCATGCCGTAGACGTGCCGCGGCTACTGCAACATTTGTGGACAATATCACGACTTACGCGCCACACCGACAATCGCGATCACACATAAAGTTCGACAGGCGAACGGGATTGAAGCGGAACCGACGTGTCCGAAAAAGGGGCGAGCGAGAGTCTGGCAGTGGACTCTTAACCTTGTTAACGGTTTCGTCCGAAAACGTCCGCACGAAACGGGCGTGGCATTATGCCGCCCCCGACTTTAGTGCGATCGCCAGGTCGGGCAGGTCGGTGTCGAGCGGTGTGGGGACGTAGCCCGGCTCGCGGCTGAGGGTGAGCTCGCGCTCGTACGCCGCGAGAACCTCGCGCTCGATATAGCGACGCGCCGAGGCGTGGATCGGATGGGCGATGTCGGCGTGGAGCTTGAGCTTGTCCGGGCCCTGGCGGTAGCGCTGGTAACGGTTCTCGTTGAGGCGATCGCCGCAGTTGTTGCAGAAGCGGGCGCGCAAATGGTTCTTCTCGCGGCAGCCCGGGCAGTGGTCCGCCAGCTTGCGCGACGGCATCGCCAGGAACAGGCCGTTGTCGCCGTCGATGAGCTTGATGTCACGTACGGCCAGGGCGTCGTCGAGGGTGATCGAGCAGAACGCCTTCAGTCGGCCGCCCGCGTCGGGGCAGAGATGGATTTTGATCTCGGTCAGTCGCATGCGCACTCCAATGCCGTTTGTCGCGCGGACGTGAATCCCCTGTGCGCGACGCAGGCGGTTGCTGCCAGCTGCGCCGTGGCGCGAGCCAGGGCGTGCGGGCGTTCCAGTTGTTCGTCGCCAGGCCGGACGTGATAAAGGCCTTGCGACAGCGGACAAATCAGACGGACAATACAAACGGACGAGCCAAGCGGACGTCAGACTTCGGCCGGGGCAAGCGGCACGATTTGTACTGCTAACCCCGGGTATGCGTTGAGACGTTCTTCGATGCCACCGCCGGCGGCGCGGGCTTCGTCTTCGGCGTCGAAGACCGAAAACAGCGTCGAGCCGCTGCCGGACATGCGCACGGGCCGGGCGATCACTTCTTCCGCCCGCTGCCGCATTACGGCCAAATCGGGCCGCAGCGCGAAGGCCGCGGGCTCAAGATCGTTGACCAGCCGCGGCAGCAGTTCGCTCGCGCGCAGCGTGCAGAGCCGATCATCGAACGGCTCTCGCCAGGCGCCTGTCGCCCCTGCCTGTTGATCTGCCTGTCGATCGCGCCCTTCGATCAGCCGGTCGAACGCGCGGTAGACCGCAGGCGTCGGCATCGCGATGGGCGGCAGGATCAACAGCGCCCAGCGCGACCTCGGTGATGGCAGCGGACGAACCGCTTCGCCGCGGCCGGTGCAGAGGCTGCTTGCCGGGCCGAGGAAGAAGGGCACGTCGCTGCCCAGCGACGCGGCGATGTCCGTCAGCGCCGCGTGCGCTGGGTCGACGCCCCAGAGCGTCGCCAACGCCCGCAGCGCAGTCGCCGCGTCGGAGCTTCCGCCGCCGAGGCCGCCGCCGGCGGGGATGCGCTTGAGCAAGTGCATCGTCGCCCCGGGCGGAAATCCGCCGGTGGCCGGTGCCGCGTGCCGCTGCACCGCCATTGCCGCACGCATCACAAGATTGCTCGCGTCGGTGGGCAAAGCCGGGTCGCTGCACGAGAGCGACAGTCCGCCGGTGGGATCCGGGAAAACGTCCAGTGTGTCAAAGAGCCCGACGGTCGTCACCCACGATCGAAGCGGGTGAAAGCCGTCCGCCGCCAGTGGCCCGACGCGGAGGTCGAGGTTGATCTTGGCCGGGCAAAGGAATCGCACGGCAAAAACCATCGCACGACCGGCGGAAAAAATCCAAGCGGGCGCATCTACTTATGGCCTACTTATGGCATGAAAGCGGCGATGTCAGTTCCTTACAAACGAACCTGCAAGCGCGAACTTGCGAACGACCGAGAACGAATCGAAATGATCCAAACCAGCCGCCGGGCCGAGAGACGTGAAACGACCGGTCCGGCGACGAAGCAGACAATATCACGTCTGTCGTCCCGGGGTCAATGAAAATCGGACTTTGACGTGCCCTGCCGGCGAAGCGGGCCGACACCGGAAAACGCCCGCCGGCGGTTTAGGCCGGCGGGCGTCGCCAGAAGAAGGAAGGAAGCAGTCGCCAGACCGAAGGCCGCTCGACACCTGACTACAGGTCCCTTTCGCGCGGCCCGCGTCACGGTCTGACACGACTGACGTACGATTCACTTTTCAACGCCGCAACTGCGGCGCGTACACTTCCGGGTATCGACGCCCGTCTCCCGAAAGGCCCCACCATGTCTCCCGATCCGCAGCTCAAAGACCCGCCGCGTGAGTTCTCGCTAATGCCGTTCTGGTTCTGGAACGACGCGCTCGACGAGGCCGAGTTGCACCGGCAGATCGAGGCGTTCGACCGCAACGGCGTGTACGGGTTCGTCATCCACCCGCGCGTCGGCCTGCCGCGCGATACCGGGTGGATGAGCGAGAAACTGCTGGGCTTTTATCACGTCGCCATTGAGGCGGCGGCGGGGCGGGGGATGAAGGTGCTGCTGTACGACGAAGGGATGTACCCCTCGGGCTCGTCGGCCGGGCAGGTGGTGGCGCGATCGCCAGAGTTGGCTTGCCGTTGCCTGGCGCTCCACGAGCCGGACGCGCCCCTGCCGCCGACTGCGAACATCGTGGAGACGATCACCCTCGACGACGGCCGGCGCATGGCAGTGATTGACCGGCCGGCGAAATCCGTCATCCGCGGCCTGCATTACACCGACGAAAGCGCCGGCTTCACGCCCGGCAAAGACCCGCCCGAAGACGAGCCGCCCGCCGGCGACATCCTCAACCCGCGGACCGCCGACACGGTGATCGAACTCGTCTACGACCGCTTCCACAAGCTGTTCGGCTCACACTTCGGCAATACGATTCTCGGCGTCTTCACCGACGAGCCGAACCCGACCGGGCGATTGCGCGAGAAGAACGTGATCGCCGGCACGAGCGGGATTCTCCCGCACGTCAACCGGCTGCTCGGCTACGACTTCCGCCCGCACCTGGCGGCGCTGTGGTCCAAAAGTGAAGAGGCCAAGCGCTACCGCGACGACTACCGCCGTGCGATCCGCCTGCGGCTGGAAGAAACGTGGTACGCGCCCCTGAGCGCCTGGTGCGACAGCAAAGGCGTCGCCCTCTGCGGCCACCCGGACGCCGGCGACGAGATCGGCGTGCAGCGGCATTTCCAGATCCCCGGACAGGACCTCGTCTGGCGATGGGTCGCCCCCGACCAGCCCAACGCGCTCCAAGGCCCCGAGGCCACGCAGGGCAAGTGCACGTCATCGGCGATGCTGCACAGCGGCCGCCGCCGCAACAGCAACGAATTCGCCGGCGCCTACGGCCCGCAGACGACCTTCGAAGAAATCCGCTGGCTGGCAAACTGGTGCCTCGTGCGCGGCGTGAACCTGCTCATCCCCCACGCTTTTTACTACACGATCCGCGGCCCGCGCAAGCACGAGCGCCCGCCGCAGATCGGCCCGCACACGCCGCAGTGGGACGCGGATTTCAAGCCCTTCGCCGACGCCTGCCGCCGCCTGTGCTGGGTGAACACCGACAGCCGCCCGATCTGTCATACCGCGATCCTCACCCACGACGACCGCTGCCCGTCGCACGCCGCGGCGGCGCTGCTGGAATCGCGACGCGATTTCAATTACCTCGACCCCGTCACGCTGCTGGAGCGCGCCCGCGTCAATGGGCCCGTCGCCGGCGACGCTGGCAGCGTCACGGTCGGCCCCATGCACTACACGCTGCTCATCGTCGACGGCGAACGCCCCCTGCGCGACGACGTGCGGGCCGCGCTCCGCCCGCTGCTAGAGCGCGGCAACGTCGTCCGCTATGCCGGCGCTGCCATCGGCGACGGCATCGAAGCCCTCGACCGCGACAAGCTCATCGCCCGCATCGACGCCGCCGGCAAAACGCCCGTCGCCGTCGAAGGCCCTGGCACGTCCCTGCGCGTGCGATCTCTCGAGAAAAACGGCCGCCTCTACACGCTTGTCTTCAACGAAAGCGGTCGCGCGCCCGCGACATTCACCGTGCGAACCGACCCGGAAAAACAGCTCTTCCGCGTCGACCCTGCCACCGGCAGTCTTGAAGAAATTCAGTCCCCCGCGGCCTCAACGTTGCCTCCCGGCGTGATGGGTCTGTTCGTTAGCAACCGATCATAGGTCATCACGAAAGCGTGCTGAATTGACGCACACGCGGAAAATGACGCAATGATGGTAATTACGCGAGCGCATTTGCGTTCCAACGACAACGCATTCGAAACTTGAATCAATGAAAAAGCGGTATATAACGAACTTAACTATTTTTCTTAAAAGCACTTACCCTGTCGCGGATGAAAGTTGTGGAAATTAACAATGCTGTAAGCAAAATTTCCATGGAATCTCCTTGATCCTTTTTTTACGGCTGTCATAATGTCGCAACCGGATATCGTTGTCCGGACAGACCGTGGCATGGACTCACATCTTTTAGTCCGAAGTCGCTGGCGGTGTTGGAAACGCTCTTGGAGGATCATAATGAAACGCAGGAACGGCTTTACCCTCGTCGAATTGCTCGTCGTGGTCGGCATCATCGCGGTGCTGATCTCCCTCCTCCTGCCCGCGTTGGGCAAGGTGCGTTATCAGGCGAAGATCACCGCCTGCAGCGCCCGCATGCGAGACATCATTAACTCGGTCGTGATGTACGCGAACGACAACAAGAGCAACCTGCCGCCGTTCAAGAACGACCTTGGCCAACCCAATTTCACCATGGACGGCGCGTCGAATTTCAACAACGCTTTCGACCAGACTTGGGTCATCGGCGGGGTTGACCAAGGCTCGCTGATGGGGCGCATGCTCAAAACGGGCTATCTCAAGACGACAAAAGTCTATTTCTGCCCATCGAGCATTCAGACCATCGACCCACGTTTCATGAATTACCTGTTCAACGCACACGCGGCCTATCGCAACAGCGTGCCGCCCACTTACTACATTCATCCTTGGTGGAAGAAACTTGACGGCTATGGCAAGTACGATGCGTCGACGATTCCCGGCAAGAGCGGGAATCCTTATCGCCAGTTCCGAAGGGCCATCCTGTGGGACCCGATGTACGGTGGGTATGACGACCGCAACTTTATTTCGCACCACTACGGCACGCGCCGGGCTTGGAACTTCGCCTATCCGGATGGCAGCGTCCGTACCTATCACGCGAGCAATTACGTCGCCCGGCAGGGCGGCAACTGGTCGCGGTTGAACGATCTGTCGAACGCGATCCAATACAATCTGGACGGCGGTGACGTCGACCTGAGCCGGAATACCTGGGTGAACAAAGAGTTCAGCGTCATTCCCTTCGATCCGAAGTAACGAATTCTCAACCGCGCGAATGCGGACGGCTGGTCAGTCCGGCCGCCGCAAAATGCTGAAGTCGGCATCCCTTTTGCGCGAACTGCCCGGCCTGCCAGTGCGTAAATTGTCAGCGGGCCATGTGTGGATTTGATGATTCGGTGACTGGTCCGCTTTTCCTGATTCGCAGCGGCTAGACGTTTTGCTTGCCTTATTCGGGAGTTGTTATGAAGCGGAAAAGTGGATTTACGTTGGTCGAGTTGCTTGTCGTCATCGGCATCATCGCCGTGCTGATCTCGATCTTGCTGCCGGCTCTGGGCAAGGTCCGCCATCAGGCGCAGATCACCAAGTGTGCCGCCCAGATGCGCGACATCGGCAATGCCGTGCACATGTACGCCAACGAAAACAAAGGCTTCCTGCCGCCGCCACGCAACGATACCGGCCAAGCCAATTATTCGTACTCGAGCAATTATCTGTGGACGCTCGGCTTCAACCCGTCCGCAAGCGGCTTTGACGACGTGCGCGATCAGGGTGCGCTCCTCGGCCGTCTGGTGAAGACGAAGTACCTGCCGAACAAGATCACGTCGTGGCAGTGCCCGAACGTGAAGGCCATCACCGCCGATTACCAGAGCAACTACTACTTCAACCCGCACATCAAACGCAACAGCGTTTCGAACACCGATCAGACCTGGTGGCGAAAGATCGATGGCTTTGGCAAATACCCGGGGTCGATGAACTATCTCAAGACCTCCTCGGGCACGACCGGCGTTTTCAACTACCCGGTCTTCCGTAAAGCGCTCATGACCGACCCGATCCACGATTTCACCAACTCCACCCACGCACGCGGCAACTTCCGCGCCTGGAACCTGCTTTACGCCGACGGCAGCGTTCGGACTTACACCACCGACGCCAAGGCCACTCGTGCCACTGGCAACTGGTCCCGGCTGCTCGACCTGTCGAACGCGATCCAGCGTGCGTCCGAGATTGGCGACATCAGTTGGGGCAACTACGGCTCGTGGACCAATCAGAACAATTGGATCCCGGTCGACCCGCAGTAAGGGCCGCATGGTCGTTTGATCACGCAATACGGAAACGAGAAAGCCCCGGTCGTCATCTGACGACCGGGGCTTTTTTATGGGATGGAGGCCGCCGGCAATGGATCGGTACGACCGGTCGCTAAGTCTCCGGTTCCTGTCCGTCTGGGGGCGGCTAGAGCGTGTCATGCACTTTCAGAGCCGATGTGCCGCAATCGGCTGCTCTGGGTGCCACTGTCTGGCACGCCAGGCCGTGGCACCCGAGCGCTGTTTCCGCATCCCATAGTGCATCACAGGCTCTAAGTGGGGCGGCCAACAACCTGCCAATAGCGGCTCACGGTCGCCAGAGGATTAAACCCCTCGCCCGGTACGCCGGGAGAGGGTAGGGAGAGGGCCGAGCGTGATTGCGCTTCCTTGCGATGAGGCGTCCGTCCGCCCCCACCTAGCCTCCCCCGGTGGGGGAGGAACCGGACTCGCGCTTCATTGTGATGAGGCGTCCGCGTGCGTGGCCTCCCCGCAGGGGAGGGATCAGAGAGGCGCTTTGTTGCGATGAGGCGGCCGTCCGCCCTGACCTAACCTTCCCCGGAGGGGGCGGAACGGGGCGGGGCGGCGATGACGATGTCCTGTATTTGCCGACCGTACTGCGTGACAGTGTCTTCCACGCGCGATGGCCATAGGGCCCGACGTCTGGACCGCTAGCCGGCGCTGGGGCGCGCTGGCGTTTACCGCGCCGCTGAGCGGCGCGGCTGGACGAGGGTGATGTCGGGCTTCGGCGGGGTCTTCATGTCGGCGCCGATGAAAAAGCTCGTGTGCGGCGGCTGGTTGTACGCCACGTTCTGCCACGCAATGCTCAGGCGGTATTGCGGGTCGTGCATCAGCGTCGGCAGGCGGCGATCAGTAGGGATTGTCGTGCTGAAGATGCGCAGCTCGCGGCCGTCGTTCGTGGGCCAGATGATCTCCTCGCGCCAGTCGCCGAACAGATCGGCCGACAGGGCGGGGGTGCTCTTCGTGCCGTTGATCGAGCGGACGTCGTGGTCTTTGCCCTGCAGGATGGGATCGGCCTTGTTGTTTTCGTAATCCCATTTCGACACTGTGGTGCCGTCGAGCAGCTCGCGCAGCTCGTCGCCGTCCCACCAGACGGCAAAGTTGCAGTTGCGCGGCGCGGTGTCGCTGATGAGCTTGCCGCGGGCGTCAACGAGGCCGGTGATGCCCGCGCCCGCCGACCAGCATTCGGCGCCGGGGTGGCGGGGGTCGATGTCGATCGCCAGGCCGCGGCCGGGCCCTTCGCGCTTGCCCGTGCCGGCCTGCACCGAAGCGCGCCGCCACAGCACTTCGCCGGTCTTGGCGTCGTACATGTGCGAGCCTGCGTCGCCGAAGGGTTCTTGGATTCGAAAGACTTCGAGCCCCGGCCGGGTGGGGTCGAGGTCGCTCACGTGCAGGGCGTCGCCGTGGCCGATCCCGGTCGAGAATCGGCCGCGGCCGTCGCTGTTGACGACCATCGCGCCGTAGATGATCTCGTCTTTACCGTCGCCGTCGACGTCGGTGACAGTGAGATTGTGATTGCCCTGGCCGCCGAAATCGCGGCCGTCTTTGTCCTTGGTTTCCTTGGCCGAATCGAACACCCAGCGGCTTTGCAGCTTGCCGCCGCGGAAGTCCCACGCCGCCAGTACGGTGCGCGTGTAATAGCCGCGGCACATGACGATGCTGGGGTGAACGCCGTCGAGATACGCGACGGCCGCAAGGAAGCGGTCGCCGCGGTTGCCGTAGCCGTCGCCCCAGACTTCTTTAAGTTGATCGCTCGTCGGGTTATCGGTTTCGGGGTGCCGGCCAGGCAGGTATTTGGCGGTGTCCAGCGCCCGGCCGGTGAGGCCGTCGAAGACGGTGAGGAACTCCGGCCCGCGGAGGACGTAGCCGCGGTCATTGCGGTGATCGGCGTTGGCATCGCCGATGACTTTGCCCGTGCCGTCGGTCGTCCCGTCAGCGGTCTTGCAGGCGATCTCAGCGCGGCCGTCGCCGTCGAAATCGTAGACCATGAATTGCGTGTAGTGCGCCCCTTCGCGGATGTTTTTGCCGAGGTCGATCGACCACATCAGCTTGCCGTCAAGCGTGTATGCCTGGAGCTTCGCGGGATCGGTTTCACCGGCCTGGGAGTTGTCCCGGCCGCGGCCGGCCTGGTGCAGAATGATTTCATAGCGCCCGTCGCCGTCGAGATCGCCGACGCTGGCGTCGTTGGGGTTGTATCCCTCGGGCGTCTGCAGCGGCACGGAAAGGTAGGGCTTGGGCGTCGCCCCGGCCGGCAGCTCGAAGGCACGGCTGTCGCCCTCTTCCCGCCCGCCGCGGACCGCGCGCACGGTGTACTTGGCGCCGGCGGCCAGGTTGGCCTTGTCGTCGACGATCCAAGTGCCGGCGGTCGACGGCTTGCTGGTGAGCTTTTCGGCCGGGCCGTTGCCGCTGGCGCGGTAGACGTTGAACGCCGTATCGGCCGGTTCGGTGCCGAGCAGCCGCCAGCTGACGAACACAGTTTTTTCGTCCTGCGCGACGGCGTTCACGCCCCGGTCAAGGGCTTCCATCTGCCGCTGGCCGAAGGCCGACGAGGATGCCAGCAACGCCGCGCCACACGCCCACGCCATGCCCGATCGAACGTTCACGAATCGCCGCATAACTGCCTCCTGCAAACCCGCCGGAACCGCAAATGAGTGCGGCGCGTGCCGCTCCCGCAGATTTTACCTGTGGGTGGAAATAAAGTTGAGGGAATTGAGAAAATTTCCACACGCCGGCTGGATCATGTCGCGGGCGACCCCTGCGTAATGGATGTTTTCGGCTTCTCCCGGAAAGGGGAGGCTGGCCCGGCGACCGAATGCAGAAGATTCGACGCAGCCCACGTTCTGACCCGTGGCAGGGGGAGGGCAGGGAGAGGGCTCTGCGGCCGGCTCATTCCAATGAAACGCAATGTCCGGTTCCTCCCCCTGCGGCGGAGGCTAGGTGGTGGCGGCCAACAAGCTGCCAATAGCGGCTCGCTATCGCCCGTGAAACAAACCCCTCGCCTGGTACTCCGGGAGAGGGTAGGGAGAGGGCCGAGCGTCTAGGCGCTTTGCTGTGATGAGGCGCCCGCCCGCCCCCACCTAACCTCCCCCGCAGGGGAGGAATCGGATTGGCGCTTCAGGTGATGATGCGGTTGCATCCGCCCCCTCCCTGCCCTCCCCGGGTACGGTGGAGGACGTAGCCGAACGCCATATGCCCGCTCCGGCGGAATCCGGATCGCCGGCGATGCCATCGACCTAGGACAAAAACAAAGCCGGCGTGGAAGTGAACTTCCACGCCGGCCTGTTTGTCATCGAACCCCGTGCCAACCGCTTACGAGCGGCGGCGACGACGGGAAGTCAGGCCGACGGCGGCAAGGCCGAGGACGGCCATCGACGTCGGTTCCGGCACGTTGACGGTCAAATCGCCGGTGGCCGAAGCGAACGAGAAGGTCGTCTCGCCGCTGGACCCGGTGTATGTGCCCGTGCCCGTGCCATCATCGGTGAGCGAGCCGGTGTACGCGCCGACGAGGTTGACTGCCGCGAAGTTGCCAGTCGGGGTGGTGGTGAAGTTGAACAGATCGAATAGAGCGCTAGCAGCAAGCGCCGAGCTGAAGTCGATGTTCAGCGTACCGCCGTAGACCAGTGCGCCGGCGACGTCGACGCCGTCGTAGGCGGTTTCGCGCGTTTCGCCGTCGATTTCGAAGTTGTTGGTCGACGTGCCGTTGAGCGTGAGGGCGCTAAAGCCCATGACGGCAGTGCTGTCCCCCGTCAGGGTGCCGCCCGGGGCGAGCGTGCCATTGACGTTAGTGGGCAACGGCGCAGCGAGGCTGCTGGTCAGCACGCCCGTGCCGCCGAGGGTGCCATTGACACCGACGTTGGCGGATTGGTTCCACGTGCCGTTAAGGATGAGCCGGCCGCCGTTGGCATTGACGGCGCTGTTGGCCGTGCCGGTGCCATTAAGCACTTGGGTGCCGCCGCCGTTCTTGTTGATCTGGAAGGTGGTGCCGCCGATCGGGCCGGAGAAAACGCCGCTCAGCGACGATTCGCCGAGCAAAGCTCCGCCCGACGCGCCACCGATGGTAAATGCGCGGTTATTCCCGCCGCCCTTAGTCACGGCGCCGGCGCCATTCGGGCCATCCCGCAGCACGTTGACGATCGTATTTACGTTGTTGTTGAACAGCGTCGTGCCGGCATCGAGCACCACCGCGCCCTTGGTCGGGCCGTAGGGCAGAATGTCGGTGCTGGACAGGTCAAGCGTGCCCGAGCTAACAATGGTGTCGCCGGTGTAAGTCTTGCTGGCGGCCGTGCCCGTAAGGCGAAGCGTGCCGACACCGCTTTTGGTCAGAGAGAAGTCGCCGCTGATATTGCTATTGACGTTCAACCGGGCGGTCGCGCTGGCACCGGCGTCGATGGTCTGGTTCTGCGTGAGCACAAGCGGCAGATTGACGTTCGTCGAAGTGGTGGTGCCGCCGGCCGTGAAGAAAATCGTCCCGCCGAGTCGAATGCCGTTGCCACTTAGAGTGTAACCGCCAGCACCAAGTGTGATGCCATTGACGAGCAACAAGCTCGAGTCAGCATTCAGGATGTCATTGTTGGTGGCGCGATTGGCTAGGCCCGTCGCCGAAAATGTCAACGTGTCGCCGTCGGCTGGAACCTGATTGGGGTTCCAGCTCAATGCGTCGCTCCAAAGGCCAGTGCCGGCCGCTGTGCCGTCAGCATTCAGGCCGCGATAGGCCAACGCCGCCGCCGACGACAGCGCCGGCGCCGCGAGCGTGACGGCCAAGGCCGCAGCGCCAATCACTTGACGGGAATACGATCGATTCGAAATGTGCATTTGAACTCCGCAGGGTGTCAGAAAGGGCGATTCATGGTGCGGTCCCTCCGAGGCCCGCACACGAAACATCTTAATCCAAATTCACGCCACCGCAAGAAAATTTTTCGACAGTCTTCTAATTTTCATGAAACAAGCCCTTGCCAGGGTCATCGCAATGTACCGGCACAGTATCCCAATCTTGCGCCGCTAGCCCAATGCGCATGCGCTGGAGCGCTTAATCGAGCTGGAGTGCGAGTGTAATCACTTCGTCAATTTCCATAAGCCTTGTGGGAATCATCACGGTTCAAAATCCACGCTGGAACGGCATACAGGTCAGAATTTGTGTTCGGGAATTGCCCTGCGCTGTCAGAGATAGGGGGGCGGTCGCTCTGAACGCCGCATAGAGGTGCCATCGTTTCAAACCCGATACGGCGTCTGCCATAGCTCTTGAGAGTGACGAAGACGTATTGCCTTTGAAGTGCTCTCGTGGTTCGGTGTTCATTCAGACAGATGTCGTTAACCATCGCCCACAATCGGCCGCGGTTTTTATAGCGGGTGCCACAGGCTGGTATCCAGGCCGTGGTGCCTATTCGGACGCCGAGTCGCTCATGACGGCACCACGGCCTGGAGTAGCAGACCGTGGCACCCAGAGCAGCGAACTGCGGCGCATCAGCTCAAGTACATAACAGGCTCCAAGAGCGCACGGCGGTGTCCTCACGCGAGATCAAATCGCCGACCGGATACGAAATAGCTGAGGTTGCTTCCTCCGCGTGTCGGCGGTCGCCACGGTTAACCCGCGGCGTGCTCGGCTGCGCTGCGGTCCTTTATGATTTCGGTGGCAACTTCGTTCGCTGCCTCGGCAGCGTCT
>DASVSS010000061.1:0-2634 GCA_036387945.1 Tepidisphaeraceae bacterium
CTCCATCTATCGTGCCAGCAGCAACGTCGACGACCAGATCGACGGTTCCATGGCCGGCGGCCCCCCCGGGTACGGCCACCAGTACGTGCGTCAGTCCCCGACGTTTGACCATGCCAAGTACGGCAATCCGATCAACATCGGCAATGACTATGCGAACTCCTCGCACGGCGGCAACGTGACCAAAGCGGTGCTGAACGCGATGAACCGCGACGAGTCGGCCAACCGCTGGTACAACAACAAGGGCATGCGGTTCCGCCATATGCAGAACACGACCGCCAACATGCTCTTTGTCGACGGCCACGTCGAAGGCCGCAAGCTCGGCGAAGTGGTTGCAAACAACATCACCATCAACCGCAAGTAATTTGGCTGGCATATGCCTTCGCCACTTTGACGTCGGTGCGGCCCTCGGACCCATCCGAGGCGCCGCACCGACGTTTGAGTTGGCCGGCGATTCGCGTCAAGCCGGCCCTTTCTCGATTCGCTTGTCTATACTGATTCCTCGCAAGCGAAACGCTTTAGCGTTTATCATTTCCTCCGGTAAAGTGATCGCCAGCGGATAACAAGCGGCTGGTCTGCGACCCGCGACCGCCGATCAGAACAATTGGCAAAAGGTGCGTGCGACGATGTCCGTTCGTGAAGCTATGGACCGTAATCCCCGTGTGGTCATGATCGTTGTCGGTATCGCCGTAGTGCTGGCGATCGGGATGATTATCTGGCAGTTGATGCCCGAGGACACCAGTTCTCCGACCGGGACGCCATACTCCGTCGATGACGGCAAGACCTATTTCATCGATGCAGCAGACCGCCTCCCCCCGTTCGACTACAACGGCAAGCCAGCCGTTCGCGCGTTCCTCATGAAAAAAGGGGACAACGGCGAGCCGTTTGTCGGGTACCTGATGCGCTATAGCGAGGCGGGCCTCGCGAAGATCAATGCCGCCAAAGCCGAAGCCGAAGGCGCCGCCAAGGCGCCGCCCGGCGGCGTTGTGGTTATTCCGCCGGTCCCCATCGGCGACCCACGCCTCCAGGAAGTGAAGAAACCCGGTTCCGACAAATGGGTCCCCCGCGCCTCCGCCGAGGGTACTGCCGTTACGGCCCTCAAAGCCCCCGACGGTAGCGATGCACTCTCCGTCGATCCCTGAAGCACCCTGCGGCCGACACTGCTCCGCCCCACGCGGCGGTAATACGATCAGTCCTGCTGGGCGGAAGGCGTCCCTGGCGGGCCAAGTCATTCCATTGACGTTACTTTCCGCCGTATCATATTTCCGCCACGAGCCTTGGGGGTTGAAGTGGAGTGTCGTGTTCCGGGTTGATCCCTAACCCGTTTTGCGCCCCCGCCTGCAAACGTCCGGCCCGTGGACAAGGTTCTTTTAATCCGGTTATCGGCGTCGCACCGCGCGTTTCCTGATTGCATCGCGGGTCACGCATTGGCACAATCGGACGCTTCGTCGACCGCGGGATCGTTCTGATCGTCCGGGGAGAAGTACATGGCTGGCAAGCGGCAACAATCCGGTTTCACCCTCGTCGAGCTGCTTGTCGTCATCGGCATCATTGCGCTGCTGATCTCGATCCTGCTGCCGGCCCTCAATCAGGCGCGGATGCACGCGAACCTGATCAAGTGCGCCTCCAACCTCCGCCAGATCGGCACGACCCTGCAGCTCTACGGCACGAGCAGCCGCGGCTTCAACACCTACGGCGAAGCCAACTGCATCGAGCGCGGCACGAACCGCAAAACCAACTTCACCGGCGGGCGGTCGTGGACGTGGGTCGACACGCTGTCGATCACCCTCGGTGTCCAGCCCGACCCCAGCGTCCCCGCCACCCACCCCGTCAGCGGCCGCACGGTGGAAAAAGCACACCCGATCTTCAACGACCTCGACGCCCCCGAGCAGCCCACCGCCACCTACACCACGATCGACTACGGCAACGACTACACCGCCAACCTGCGGATGTTCAAAGTCACCGGCTTGGCCGACCCGGCGGCGACGCCGGCGGACTGGTACCCGCTGCGCAAGCTCTCGTTCAAGGACGCCACCCGCACGGCCATCGTCTGGGACGGGCAGACCAACATCTACGTCGGCGAAGGCCGCGGCATGCACGTCTCCACACCGTTGAACAACTTCATGGCCAACGTCAATTACCTCACCGGCTCCACCGCCGCCGACATTGATTACGACGCCCCGATCTTCCTCGGCGACCCCGCCCGCGGCGACAACACCAAGGCCGGCTACAAGCTCGCCAATATCGACCCCGGCGACGCCAACTGGTCCGCCGGCCCCGGGATGCGCTTCCGCCACCTGCGCAATACCACCGCCAATCTGCTCTTCGGCGACGGCCACGTCGAATCCCGAAAGCTCGGCGCCGTCACCCTGCGCGAAGTGTGCTTCACGAAGCGCTGACGCCGGGCCGCGGCATCGAAAGAAACCGGGCCGCTGCGCACATTAGGACATGTGACGAGCCTTCTAGTCCCCTCTCCCGCATACGCGCGGGACGGTTAGGGAGGGGCCGTTGATCGACTTCAAGCGCAATCACGCCCAAGCCCTCTCCCTAACGGCAACAACCTGCCTGATGCATTCCCGCCGCTTCGGGAGGGCGAGGCTCCTGCCGAGCCTTGGGCGGAATAGGCGCTCAAGGCTC